>NZ_JAKUFT010000139.1:0-5749 GCF_022663605.1 Bacillus cereus group sp. BfR-BA-01379 | reverse complement strand
AATATCGGCTGTGCCTTTTCTAAAATAACAGCGTGCGGCACGTTAGAAGCTCCCACAACAAGCTTATTCTCTTCTTTCCCTCCGCAAGCAGCTAATGTAAATACAGACAGCGCTGTAACAACTGACAGTAGAACCTTTTTCATATGATGTCCCCTTCTCTCCTATAGTTATGTAGTTATAAAAAGAGCCGGCATACACCAGCCCTTTTTCAGCAATTATTCTTTTACAGGAACAACCGCTCCTTTATATTCTTTAGTAATAAAGTCTTCGATTTCTTTAGAATGTAATACTTCTACAAGCTCCTTAATCGCTTTTTTATCTTTATCACCTTTACGAACAGCTACTACGTTTGCGTATGGAGAATCATCGCCTTCAATTGCAATTGCATCTTTTTCTGGGTTTAATTTCGCATCAATCGCATAGTTCGAGTTAATTAAAACAGCATCGCCTTCTTTATTGTTATACACTTGTGGCAACAAACCAGGCTCGATATCTGTTTTGAATTTTAAGTGTTTCGGATTATCTGCAATATCTTTTGGAGTTGCACTAACTGGATCTACTCCATCTTTAATTTTTAAAATGCCTTCTTTTTGTAAAATTGCTAAACCACGTCCATGGTCAGTAACGGAATTACTCATAATAATTGTCGCTCCGTCTGGAAGTTCTTTTAAACTCTTATATTTTTGAGAGTATACACCAATTGGTTCTAAATGAATTTTCCCTGCTATTTCAAAGTCATATTTTTTATCTTTAATTTCTTTTTCTAAATACGGAATGTGCTGGAAGTAGTTTGCATCCAACTCCTTATCCGCTAACGATTTATTTGGCAACACGTAATCTTGGAACTTTTTCACTTCTAATTCAATTCCTTTTTTCTCAAGTAACGGTTTTGCCTTTTCTAAAATTTCAGCGTGCGGTACGTTAGAAGCACCAACAACAAGTTTCTTTTCATCTTTATCTTTCCCGCCACAAGCAGCTAACCCAAAAATTGAAGTTGAAATAAGTGCTGTAAGTAATAGTTTTTTCATTTGAAACATCCTCCCGTTTTTTATTATCGTTTATCTATTCGAACCGTTACACGATCACCAATCCACTGAATGAAAAATACAACTAGTAATACACAAATTGTCGCAACGATTGTTACATCGTTATTTCCTCGTTGGAATCCTTCTAAATATGCAAGTGTTCCAAGACCACCAGCACCAACAACTCCCGCCATTGCTGTATAGCCTACTAAAGCAATTGTCGTAACCGTAATACCAGATACTAACGCTGGTAACGATTCTGGAATTAACACTTTCAAAATAATTGTGCTTGTTTTTGCTCCCATTGCTTTTGAAGCTTCAATTACACCTTTATCAATTTCACGAAGTGCAATTTCAACCATTCTCGCGTAGAATGGTGCCGCTCCAATAATTAAAGCCGGCAGTGCTGCACTCGCTCCAAGAATTGTTCCAAGCAAAATCTTTGTGAATGGGATTAATAAAATGATTAAAATGATGAACGGTATCGAACGGAAAATGTTTACGAACGCTCCAATCGCCGTGTTAACCGCTTTGTTTTCCCATAAATTATCTTTCGCTGTCATAAAGAGTAACAATCCTAAAATTAGTCCTAAAACAAATGTAGCAAGAGCTGCGATTGCCGTCATATATAACGTTTCACCAGTTGCTTCTAACATTTGATTCCAATCAACATTTGTGAGTAACTTATCCATGTGCAATCACCTCCAGCTCTACTTGATCTTGATGTATTCCCTCTATTGCTTGCTGAATCGCTGTTTCCTCACCATTTAAATGAACAACTAAAGTACCGTAAGAGCCGTTATTTGTTTGGGCGATATTTCCTTGCAAAATGCTAACTTCTATATCACTGCGTTGCATTAACCTTTGAAGTACTGGTCTTTCTACAGCTTCACCGATAAACTGCAAACGAACGACTTTACCATCTGGATACTTTTCAATTAAGCTTTCAATCGTTTCATTTGTATCTTCAGAATCCGTTAACTGCTGTACAAATCGTTTCGTAATGTCTTTCTGCGGATTGCGGAATACATTAAGCACTGGACCCGTTTCTACAATCTTTCCTTTCTCCATTACCGCCACTCGATTACAAATCTTTCGAATCACGTGCATCTCGTGTGTAATGAGTACAATTGTTAAACCGAGACGCTTATTAATATCTAATAATAAATCTAAAATTTGATCTGTCGTTTCTGGATCAAGAGCTGATGTTGCTTCATCACATAAAAGCACTTGTGGGTTGTTAGCTAATGCTCTTGCAATACCAACGCGTTGCTTTTGTCCTCCACTCAGCTGAGATGGATATGCATCTCCTCTTCCTTCTAATCCAACAAGATGAATTAACTCATCTACGCGTTTTCTTCTCTTCGCCTTATCAACACCTGCAATTTCAAGTGGGAATTCGATATTTTCACGTACAGTTCGTGACCAAAGTAAGTTGAAATGCTGAAAAATCATTCCGATTTCTTGCCTTGCCTTACGAAGTTCACTTCCTGTAATAGCTGAAATCACACGATTTGCAATTGTAATTTGGCCTGAAGTTGGTTTCTCTAGCTGATTGAATAATCTGATTAACGAACTTTTCCCAGCGCCACTATATCCGATAACACCAAATATTTCGCCTTTGTCTATTTTTAAATTGGCATTATCTACAGCAGTGACATCACCGCTTTTTGCTTTATATATTTTCTTTACATTCTCTAATAGAATCATGGTGTATCACCCCTTTTTTGTTTGGTTCGACTCCGCAATTTTTTATGTTTAATGCGTGTAGTCCACCGTTATCACTACTTTTATTATTTGAATGTCCTCCACATTCAAACAATAAAAAAACCTTTCCGCTTTAGAGAAGCAGAAAGGTTTATATGCGTATATAACAACATTATCCCTCTCTCTCATCTCTCAAAGCATTTGCTTTGCAGGAATTGGCACCATTTCAACATAAGTTGACGGTTGCCGGGCTTCACAGGGCACAGTCCCTCCACCTCTCTTGATAAGAGAAATCAGATTACATTTTCGTCTGATTTGTAATTTATGAAATTGTCTATATTTTATGAATTGAATTGTATCAATATCCACACACCATGTCAACAGAAATTTTCGCAAAAAATGAACCTTCAGAATTTTAAGCACCTACTGACATCGGTTTACATATATGAAACATCGATTCGACTAATAGCATCGTTCGGTACGTTCCCGAATAGTGTACACGTCCATCGTTCATTAACATTTGCAACCTTACATTGCCGTTCACCAATTGTTTTACATCTTCTTCATCTACACAAACGATTTGCTCCGTTCCTCTTTCCTCATGTAGCAGCTCTATATAATCCCTTGAAATTTGTAGCGAACAACTTTCATCTCCAAAGCGGAAATTAACAGTTTTTTCTCCTTGTCTTAAAAGCGGCTCTAAATGATATTGACCATTAGCGTAATTTACAAATGATTGCAGCAAAGAATATAATTTCATCCTAAATCACATCCTTCATATCACTTTCTATTACACATACCATTCCCTCTCACTAAAGAGCAATCCTGTTACTTTCGCTCGACAAATACTGTAACCACACTGCATCTCGACATATTTCCCGAGAAATATGTCGAGGCGGCAAAAACTTTGCCGCCTACTTTAATTCCGTATATAAATATTCAACCGAATGAAATGCATATATCTTCTTCATGAGTGTCCCATTTTCAAAAACAAGTAAACACGGTACACTTTCGATTCCATACTCTTTCGCTAAATGCGGAGCATAATTTAAATCTAACATTCCAATTTGGAGGTCTCCAATTGTCATCTCAACGACTGTTAACATCTTTTTTGCTAATTGGCATGTTCCACACATTGGAGTATATACATATAACACTGTTTTTTCTTCGTTCTCTATTAGGGCTGTTGCTTCGGCTCCTGTCCAGTCAATCACTTCTATCATTCCTTACCGTAAATATTCTGTATAAACGTCAATGTCAGCTCCCCATAATACATTTGCTAAGTGTGAAGATGGCGCAGTTGCCACTTCTCGGTACGAGCGATCAATATAAATATGCTCTGCTTGCGGAAATTCTTTTCGAAACTGTTTCCTTAACTTTTCTCCAGCATCATCAGCATCCACTAGTACATACACTTCCTTATCAAAAAACTGATCAATGAGCTCATCCATTTTCGACAAACCAATTGTACCATTTGTACAAACAATTTCCACCGGTTCACGAATAATAGATTCAATCTTTCTTCTATCTGATTTACCTTCTACAATAATGACTTTTTCCACATAAATCATATGTCATCACCCGATCACCATATACTATACAACCTTTAACTTAGTATATAGTATATTCGTTATTTTCATGTTGTTTCCTGTTTATTTTTGCAAAAGAAAAGCAGAAGCGGCTCGCTCAGATTGTGAGGGGGATGGAGCTTCTGACGTAAAGGCGCTTTTTGCCTTGTAGGAAGAAGCGAAGCCACCGAGCAATCTAGCCGCTGGAGCTGGACAATAAAGAAAAGCGGAACCGGCTCGTTCAGAACAAGAGGGCATTGGAACGCTTGAACTAGAGGCGCTTTTTGCCTCAAGTGAAAGAGTGAAATGACCGACTCTTTAGCCACGAGGTGGAGCTAGACAATAAAAACTTAAACGAAAAAGTTTTTTCAAAAAACGTTCTCCTACACAATAATTAGTATATGATTCTACATTCATTATTTTACATAAAATAAAAAAGGACAGCACAAAGGCTGTCCTTTAGTCGACTATAATTAGTCTTGGTTTGTCATTTCTGCATATTTTTCAGCAGTTAATAACTTCTCAACTTGGCTTGCATCAGAAAGTTCAACTTTAACCATCCATGCACCCTCGTATGGAGATTCGTTAACAAGTTCTGGTTGGTCACTTAATTCTTCGTTTACTGCTACAACTTTACCACTTACAGGTGCGTATAACTCAGAAACTGTTTTAACAGATTCTACGCTTCCGAATGGCTCGTCAGCTTCAATTGTTGCACCTACTTCAGGAAGTTCAACGAATACGATATCGCCTAGCTCACCTTGTGCAAAGTGAGTAATACCGATAACAACTTCATTACCTTCAGTTTTTACCCATTCGTGTTCTTCAGAGTAACGTAAATTATTTGGAATGCTCATGACTGTACCTCCAGTGAATGTATTAATTATGTAAAAATACCTTATTGGTACTTTTTCCACACACTTTCAAACTGCTCTTCGTTAAAACCAAGTGTTACATTCGTTCCATTTGTTACGATTGGACGTTTAATCAACATGCCATCAGATGCTAAAAGCTCGTACATTTCGTCTTCACTTGCATCCTTTAACTTATCTTTCAGACCAAGTTCGCGGTAACGCATTCCACTTGTATTAAAGAATTTTTTTAATGGTAATTCACTTTTTTCATGTAAATTACGTAAATCTTCTTTTGACGGTGGATTTTCAACAATATGAATCATCTCATATGCTACATCGTTTGCCTCAAACCATTTCTTCGCTTTTTGACATGTGCCACACTTTGGATATGAATAAAATGTTACTGTCATAAATTCACCTACTTTTTTACTAACCTTTACCTTTATCATATAGAAAACGTTTTATTATTTCAAACGATTATTCGCTAAACTTTTACTTATTTCGTGATAATTTTTAATAATCCTGCAAATTTTTCTTATTTTTCCGCCATTTGTTAAGAAAAAATAAATATATAAATTTTTTTGATTCTTCTCTT
>NZ_JAKUFT010000138.1:0-5839 GCF_022663605.1 Bacillus cereus group sp. BfR-BA-01379 | reverse complement strand
CGAAAAATCCTGGTGATAACACAACAGAACAACCTGTTGAGAATCCGGATCCATCACCTAAGCAAATTACAGAAAATATTTTAACAGGTGTCACATTAACGGATAAAGACGGTAAGCCATTTAATGATACGGATAATCGTCCAAATCCAAATTCTATTACCCAAATCGATTTTACATGGGAAGTCTTGAAATCGCTGAACGTCAAAGAAGGTGATTACTTTACTTTCCAACTCCCAGAATACTTTATTGTCCACAATACCATTACACAAGATTTAATAGATGGAAAAGGGCATACGATTGGATCATTCGTTGTTACGCCTGATGGCAAAGTAACGATGACTTTTAACGAGTATGTTGAAGATCATCCTGATATAGCTGGACATTTAAACATTCGTACGGAGTTTAATGAAGTAAAAATTACAGGGACTACAGAAAAACAAATCCCATTCCCTATTAAAGAAAAAGAGGTTGTTATTGAACTTGATTTCAAACCTAAAGTAACAAACTCTATAAATAAAAAAGGTGTGCCTGACAGACCGATTAATACGAATCAAATTAATTGGAAAGTAGAAATGAACAAGACGAAAGATAAGCTTACAAATGCCGTCTTTCAAGATGACATTCCAAAAGGAACAAGCCTAAATGAAGATTCTATTAAGGTTTATTATTTAGAAGTAGATATTAACGGGAATACAACTCGTGGTGCAGAAGTTCCTAAAGAAGAATATGAACTTACTTCATCCTCTGATAAATTAAATATCGCTTTTAAAAATGAAACGAGTAAAGCATATGAAATTGAATATGCGACAAAGATTACAGATGAAAGTGTTACAAGTTTCAAAAACAACGCAAAAGTATCCAGCAAGAACCAAAAAGATGTATCTGCAAATGCAACTGTAACTGTTTCACGCGGTACCCATCTAGAAAAAACTAGCAAGTACAACCCAAAAACACAAACAATCGAATGGACGATCACTTATAACGGTGACCAAAAAAAGATCAAAAAAGAGGCTGCTCTTTTAAAAGATATTCTAGATAAGAATCATAAAGTTGATCGAAGTTCTATTGTTGTAAAAAATGCTTCTTATAATGATAGTGGGCAAATTGTCACTGGTGACGATGCTACAAACTTCACAATAAAAGAAACGACTGAGGGATTTGATTTACAGTTTACTACTGATATTGATAGTGCCTATGTGATTACTTACACATCAAAGGCCGCGAGTGATGTCATCACAGATGGAGAAATCGAAAATAAAATTATCGCAGATGGTGGTTCAAGTAAAACAGATAAAGTTACATTACAACAACAAAACATCATCAAGAAACATAATAAAAATGCAGGCGATACAGATTACAATGCGAAAACAACCAAATGGACAATTATTGTAAATGATAACAATTACGTGTTAAACGATGCTGTTATCAAGGATACATTCGACTTTGGTGGTCTAACGTTACAGGAAAATAGTTTCAAGATTACTGACGGATCAAATGAACTTAAATTAGGACATGACTACACACTTCATGTAACTGATAAAGGATTCGAAGTGAAACTAGCTGGTATTTACAAGTCTAATATGGATAAAACTTTAACTATCACATACACAACAGACTTTAATTACGAGAATCTATCCAAAGAGAAGGATAATAAATCATTCAAAAATACAGCAAATCTATCATGGATAGACATAAATGATAAAAAGAAAAATAGTTCATCCGACGATACATTTGATCCTGATTACTACACAAAAGGAAACGGATTTAAATACGGCTCTTACAATGCCCAAACGAAAGAAATTAAATGGGACATAGGGTTTAACTATAATAATATGAAGATTAAGGACCCTTCTATCGTTGACGTATTAAAAAATAATCAAAAACTTATACCAGGCTCCATTGAGGTTTACCATATGGAATTAACCGGTGGTGCGCATGGATTTAAAGTAGGTACACCCGTTTCACCTGACGATTATACGATAGAAAATCCAACAAAAGATAACAACAATACATTAACGATTCATTTTAAAAACGAAATTAATTCTGCTTATTATGTTAGCTTTAAAACTTCACTCGCAGGCGAACAAATTAATAAGCGCTATGATAATTATGCTGATTTAAAAGATGGATCGAAAACTGTTACTACTGTTCATGGTGCATTTGAAATCACAAATGGCGGTAGCGGGGTTATGAAAAAAGCAAAACAAAATGACAAGTACATTGATTGGAGCGTTTCTATTAACCCTAGTCAATCAACTATTGAAAATGCAGTCGTAACAGATGAACCGACAGACAATCAAATGCTTGATGAAAAGTCCTTCCACCTATACCCGACAACAGTAGCCGTGGATGGCACTTTAACGAAAGATACAACAAATGAATTAAAAGAAGGAACAGACTATAAACTCAAAGTAATAACAGACAACAATACAGGGAAACAACAATTTAAAGTTGAATTCCTTCATACGATTGATCGAGCTTATATTTTAGAATATCGCTCACTCATTAATGCAGATCATATGGAAACAGTAAGCAATAAAGCTAATATTACTGGTCACCGTTTAGTACTAGAGGAAACGAAAACTACTGAAGACGTAGTTGTTAAAGTATCTACAGGATCAGGTGGTGGTTCTGCTAGTAAAGGACGCGGAAGCCTTCAAATTATAAAGGTTGATGATAAAGATCAAACAGTGCCATTAGCCGGAGCAGAATTTACTTTATATGATCAAACAGGTACAACCGCTATTCGAACAATTACAACAGGTGATGACGGTATCGCTAAGTTTAACAACTTACGACGTGATAAATATATGATTAAAGAAACGAAAGCACCTAAAGGTTATGTAATTAGTAAAGCATTAAAAGAAGGTATACTTGTTGAGCTAGGTTCTGAAGAAATTACAAAATATACCCTTACAAATAAGAAATTTGTCGGGAAAGTAGTACTTACAAAAACTGATGCTAAGAGCGGGGAAAAACTTGAACATGCTGTTTTCTCTTTACTAGATCAAAACAAACAAGTTATTCCTGAACATAAAAAATTAACAACAAATGCTCAAGGACAAATTACTGTAGATAATTTAAAACCAGGAACGTACTACTTACAAGAAACAACGGCTCCTGAACATTATAAATTAGATGGTCAACTGATTGAGGTCAAAATCGAAGAAGATCAAACAACAGTAATAAACCGCCCTGTAACAAACAGTTTGATTCCAGGATCGGCCATTTTAACAAAAGTCGATAAAGACGGAAAAACTTTAGCAGGTGCGGAGTTCAGTGTAAGAGACCGAAATAACAAAATAATCCCTGGCTATAGAAAATTAACGACAAATGCTCAAGGACAAATTGAAGCAAAAGATTTACGTCCTGGAGACTATCAATTTGTTGAAGAAAAAGCTCCAAAAGACTATGACATAGATAAAAAACCAATTGAGTTTACAATTGTAAAAAGTCAAAAGAACGCAGTTACTGTTACAGCGACAAATCACCTCACTAAAGGTGGCGTCATTTTAACAAAAGCTGATGATATCGATGGCACAGCTCTTGCAGGCGCAGTATTTAAAATTGTTGATGTTAATGATGAAAGGAAAGTCATTCGCGAAAATGTAACAACTGGCGCAGATGGCAAAGTAACTGTTAAAGACTTAGAGCCTGGCACGTATAAATTTATTGAAACGAAAGCTCCACAGGATTATACGTTAAACACAGATCCTATTACGTTTACAATCGACAAAAGCCAACAATCTTTAGCTACCGTTACGGCAACAAACAGTTTAAAAACAGGAGAAGTGGAATTATTAAAAGTTGATGAGTTTGGTGAGAAAAAGCCGCTAGAAGGTGCAGTATTCAAGCTTGTCGATGCAAATAATAATGAAGTTCCCCCTCACACTAACTTAACTACCGATAAAAAGGGGAAATTTAAAGTTAGTAATTTACGTCCTGGTACGTACAAATTTATTGAAACAGCTGCTCCTGAACATTACGTTTTACGAGCAGAACCTATTGAATTTACAATCGATAGAAATCAGAAAGAAACTCTACTTGTGAAAGCTGAAAATGCTTTAAAACCAGGAGATGTTGAATTAACGAAAGTTGATGATATCGATGGTACAGCTCTTGCAGGTGCAGTATTTAAAATTGTTGATGCGAATGATGAAAAGAAAGTCATTCGCGAAAATGTAACAACTGGTGCGGATGGTAAAGCTATCGCTACTGGTTTACGCCCAGGCGATTATAAATTTATCGAAGTAACAGCACCAAAGTATTACGATAAAAATACAAATTCGATTAAATTTACAATTACAGAAAGTCAAACAACATCAGCTACTGTTATTGCTAAAAACAGCTTAACAAAAGGCGGTATTGAATTAACAAAAGTGAATGCTGCAGATGAAAAGGAAACACTTGAAGGTGCAGTATTTAAAATCGTTAATAGAGATACGAATGAAGTTGTTCGTACGGAACTTGTTACGAATAGTAAAGGAATGCTAGTTGTAGACGACTTACGTCCTGGTAACTATACACTTATCGAAACAAAGGCTCCAACTTATTACGATGTAAATGTAGAACCTATTGAATTTACAATCGAAAAAGGACAACAAAAACTTCTTCCACTTACATTTAAAAATAGTTTAACGAAAGGAAAAGTTAAACTTATTAAAGAAGATGATGTGGAAAGTAGTATTGCTCTTGCCGGCGCAGTATTCACATTACAAGATGCAACTGGCAAAGAAATTGCAAAAGATTTAAAAACAGATGATTATGGAGTACTAGTTATTCCTGATTTAGCACCAGGAGATTACCAATTTATTGAAACATCAGCTCCTGAGCATTATAAATTAGATCAAACACCTATTAAGTTCACGATTAAAAAAGGCAGCAAGGATGATCTGCCAGTCCCTGTAATTGTAAAAAATAGTTTACTTACAGGTGGCGTTACTTTAACTAAAGTAGATGACGTTGATGGCGTTACACTTAAAGGTGCAGAATTTATCATTGTTGATGCTCATGATACTAAAAAGGTCGTTCGTAAAGGGTTAACTACTGATGAACAGGGTAAAGTTTCTGCTTCTGATTTACGCCCGGGTGACTATCAATTTATTGAAGTAAAAGCTCCAAAAGACTATGATTTAAGCAAAAATCCTATTCCGTTCACTATCGGAAAAAGTCAACAAGAAAACATTACCGTTACCGCTACTAACAGCTTAACGAAAGGCGGCATCATTTTAACAAAAATAGATGACATCGATCGTACAATGCTGAAAGATGCAGTATTTAAAATTGTTGATATGAACGGTAAGGAAGTTCGTACAAACCTTGTTACAGATGACAAAGGCGAAATTTCGGTTTCTGACTTACGTCCGGGTGACTATCAGTTTGTTGAAACAGCTGCTCCTGAACATTATGTGTTAGACGAAACACCGATTCCATTTACAATTGAAAGAAGTCAAACGAAAAAAATTACTGTTACAGGTAAAAACACGTTGAAAAAAGGTAGCGTTGAATTAACAAAAATTGACGATATTGATACTGATACGAAGCTCGCTCATGCTGTATTTAATTTATTAGATGCAGACGGAGAAGTAGTTAAAGAAGGATTAAAAACAAATGATGAAGGAAAAATTGTTGTTGAAAACCTACGTCCTGGTACGTATAAATTTATTGAAACAGCTGCTCCTGAACATTACGATTTAAATAAAACAACGATTGAATTTACAATTAAGAAAAGCCAAACTGAAATTCTTCACGTTACAGCTAAAAACGCTCTAACAAAAGGTGCAGTGGAACTTTCTAAAGTAGATGACATCGATGGCACTAAACTTGAAGGCGCAGTATT
>NZ_JAKUFT010000137.1:0-5873 GCF_022663605.1 Bacillus cereus group sp. BfR-BA-01379 | reverse complement strand
CATCCTGAGCCAGGATCAAACTCTCCAATAAAGTTAGTTTGTCTAGCATCTAAAAATAAAAATTGACGTTTCACGTTGTTTGTTTCGTTCAGTTTTCAAAGAACTTGTCTGCCGCTTCAGAAGCGACTTCATCATATTAACATCTTCATTTTTCGATGTCAACTACGTTTTAAAATTTCTTTTTTGTCGTTTTCTGCGTTTCTGCATCAGCGACGTTTATTAATATACCATCATGATTTTTAAATAACAAGTGTTTTTTATAAAAAAACAAAAAAATTATCCAACCTACTTTCTTCTATATAAGAACACCTCATCCCCTCTACAGAAAACAACCATTTAAAATTGTATACCAATAAACTCTAATTGACCAAACCGCATTTTATAAACCTATTCTCTTCTATATTAAAGCCCCCTACAATTCACCTCTCTATAGGCCAACAATATAACAGAACAAATCAATCCACACTACAAGAATAGATTCACCGCTCCCCTCTCTAATCAGCATGTTCACTTCCTAATAAAGAGAATGTGCTGATTCTTGGTTTTGTTCTTCCTGAAGATTATTAATGGATCAGGTTTCTGCAGGTACCCCTAATCGAATTGTGAAGCGAGTGTCTTATCTCCCAGCCAATAGCTGAATAAATAACGAAATCCCAACAAAAACATTAACTTAAGATTATTGTTAGAATTTTTTTACATTTAATTAATGAAAAATATCCATTTTTTGTTATATAGTAAGAAAGGACGTACTCAACTATAAATAAACCAATGGAGGAATTACTTTATGGATAGGTTAACAAAGTTTTCATTAAAAAACCGCGCTGCTGTTATCATCATGGTTTTTCTCATTTCCATACTCGGCGTTTATTCCAGCTCTAAATTACCTATGGAATTTTTACCAAGCATCGATAATCCCGCAGTCACTGTCACAACCTTATCTCAAGGACTTGATGCTGAAGCAATGACGAAAGAAGTAACTGATCCCCTCGAAAAACAATTTCGCAACTTAGAGCACATCGACAGCATCACCTCTTCTACGCACGAGGGATTATCACGCATCGATATCGCGTATACATCTAAAGCAAATATGAAAGATGCAGCACGCGAAGTCGAAAAGGCCATTAATACAATTAAATTACCTAAAGACGCAACGAAACCCATAGTTAGCCAATTAAACACTTCTATGATTCCACTTGCTCAAATTGCTATCCAGAAGCAAAACGGATTTTCAAAAGCAGATGAAAAACAAATCGAAAAAGAAATCGTACCACAACTCGAAAGCATTGATGGTGTTGCCAACGTTATGTTTTTCGGAAAATCAACCTCTGAATTAGCTATCATACTAGACCCAAACCAATTAAAAGATAAAAACGTAACAACCGAGCAAATATTAAAAGTTTTACAAGGAAAAGAAACGTCCACTCCAGCTGGAGCCGTTACCGTTAATAAAGAAGAATATAACCTTCGCGTCATTGGGGATATAAAAAATGTAGATGCTATTAAAAACATTACCGTTGCACCTCAAGTAAAATTGCAAGATGTTGCTCAAATTGAACTTAAACAACACTACGATACAATCTCACATATAAACGGAGAAGAAGGCACTGGATTAATCATCATGAAAGAGCCAAGCAAAAATGCGGTTGCAATCGGAAAAGAAATCGATAAGAAAATCAAAGATATAAGTAAACAATATAAAGATCAGTTTTCTATCAAACTTTTAGCCTCAACTCATGAGCAAGTTGAAAATGCTGTTACTAGCATGGGAAAAGAAGTAATTCTTGGAGCAATTGCTGCAACTCTAATTATCTTAATCTTTTTGCGTAACTTCCGAACAACACTCATCGCTGTTGTCAGTATTCCATTATCTATTTTATTAACACTCTTTTTACTACACCAATCTAACATCACACTTAACACTCTAACTCTTGGTGGTTTAGCGGTTGCAGTTGGACGTCTCGTTGATGATAGTATCGTTGTCATCGAGAACATTTTCCGTCGTTTACAAAAAGAATCTTTCTCTAAAGATATTATTCTCGATGCAACGAAAGAGGTCTCCGTTGCAATTACTTCTTCTACTTTAACAACGGTCGCTGTTTTCTTACCTATCGGCCTCGTATCAGGAGTAATCGGAAAATTAATGTTACCTATGGTATTAGCAGTTGTATATTCTATACTATCATCCTTAATCGTTGCACTAACAGTTGTTCCACTTATGGCTTTTTTACTACTCAAAAAAACAAAACACAAAAAGCCAAGTTCTTCACCACGATATGTCGCTACATTAAAGTGGGCTCTTTCGCATAAATTCATTATTCTACTTACCGCCTTTTTATTATTCGCAGGATCGATTGCAACCTATATATTACTACCGAAAGCGAACATAAAATCTGAAGACGACACAATGTTATCTATTAATATGACTTTCCCGGCTGATTACGCACCTGAAACACAAAAACAAAAAGCCTTCGATTTCGAAAAGAAATTACTTTCTAACTCGGATGTAACGGATGTTATTTTACGAATGGGATCTAGTGCAGAAGATGCACAATGGGGGCAAACGACAAAAAATAATCTTGCGAGTATATTTGTAGTTTTCAAGAAAGGCTCTGATATTGATCAATATGTTAAAGAGTTAAAGAAAGAACATAAAGCTTTTGAGCCTGCTGAACTAGATTATATAAAAACGAGTTATTCAAGCTCTGGCGGCGGCAACAATTTGCAATTTAACGTAACAGCTACTAACGAAACGAATTTAAAAGAGGCTGCTACTATCGTCGAAACAAAACTAAAAGATATGACTGCTCTCTCTAAAGTAAAAACAAATTTAGAAGACTCTAAGAAAGAATGGCAAATCCACGTTGATCAAACAAAGGCCGAACAACTAGGATTAACACCAGAATTGGCGGCACAACAAGTAGCATTCCTTATGAAAAAATCACCTATTGGTGAAGTTTCAATCAATAATGAAAAAACAACTATTATGATAGAACACAAAAAAGAAAGCATTACTAAACAAGAAGACATTTTAAACACAAACATACTATCACCTATTAATGGACCAATTCCTTTAAAAGACATTGCAACTATTTCAGAAAAGCAACTTCAAACAGAAGTCTTCCATAAAGATGGAAAAGAAACGATTCAATTTACTGCCGAGGCCTCAAATGAAGATTTAAGTAAAGTAAGCACAGAAGTAAACGAAACGATAGCTAACCTAGACTTACCTAGCGGCGCAAAAGTAACGATTGCAGGTGCAACTGAATCTATGCAAGAGAACTTCACAGATTTATTTAAAATTATGGGAATTGCAATTGGAATTGTATATTTAATTATGGTTATCACCTTCGGACAAGCGCGTGCTCCTTTTGCAATTCTGTTCTCCTTGCCATTAGCTGCTGTTGGCGGTATTTTAGGATTAATCATTTCAGGAACACCTGTTGATGTAAATTCCTTGATTGGCGCATTAATGTTAATTGGGATTGTCGTTACAAACGCTATTGTATTAATAGAAAGAGTACAACAAAATCGGGAACATGGAATGGAAACAAGAGATGCCTTATTAGAAGCAGGATCCACCAGATTACGTCCAATTATTATGACAGCTATAACGACGATCGTCGCGATGCTTCCTCTCCTATTTGGTCAATCGCAAGCAGGAAGCATGGTATCAAAAAGTCTTGCCGTCGTTGTTATCGGTGGTTTAGCAGTCTCAACCGTTCTTACATTAGTAGTCGTTCCAGTTATGTATGAACTATTGGATAAAATCGGGAGAAAAAGACGCTCTCGTAGAAAAATAAACACTTCTACAGAAACACCTGATATTTAAAAGAAAAAGCGTTATCTTCATGAATGAAGATAACGCTTTTTCTCTACCTACTCATATAACCCATCATCTTTTGAGCATATCTCTCTAAAGGTTCACCAGAATCTACAATAAGATATTCGGCATTCGAAGGTCTTTTACTACCATCTAACCACTTTTTAAAAGCTACTTCCGAATCCACTCTACCAATCTGACTGACCATACGCTTACGTGCTTGTAGCCTATTATTAATCTCTTCCATATCATTAAGTTAACATTCGATATATTTATATTTTACACCATGTTTATTAGACAGTTTCATTCCTTTTTCAACCATCCCCTCATATAGACATGGACTATCCAATATCACACTATGCCCTTGTTCTAAATAAGAATCAATCAATACCCATTCAATATCGTATGATACTCCTCCAACAATCGTCGATTCAATCCCTTTCATTTCTAATGATTGTAACAATGCCGATTTCAAAACATCATGATCTACAATTACAGCACCTGTTAACTTCGCTATATACTTAGAAACTGTGGATTTTCCCGATCCTGGAAAACCTGACATTTGCAGAAAAAACAAATTAACTTCTCCTCTCACCCGCACCTATTCTTCTATATAATCAATTAAAAATTCAACAATCCTTACATCCATTCCTTCTATATTAAAATACAAAGGAACTCTCTACTTATAAGCAGAGAGTTCCTCTTTATCATTTATGCCGCTTTTACTTTCTTCGTCGTTTTACTTTTTCTTTTCGTTCCTGTAAAACGTTTGTGCAATACAGATGCTACCAAGCGCGAAATAACGTTGAATAGTAATACCATAATAATTAATACAGCTGCAGATTTTGTCGCGATCAACTTCGCATCCGGAATAACTCCTTCAGAATTTAACTTCCAAATGTGAACCGCTAACGTTTCAGCTGGTCTAAATGGATTTAAAGGATGCGCAGGACTTGAGAAGTCCGCTGCTGAATTTAAAATTGGAGATGTTAAACCCGCTGTGTAAATCAGTGCGGCCGCTTCCCCAAATATACGACCCGCCGCTAAAATAATACCTGTAATAATTTGCGGTAATGACGACGGAATAATAATACGAGCGATTGTTTGCCACTTCGTTGCACCTAATCCAAGACTTGCCTCTTTTACATTATGAGGCACTTCTGAAATTGCATTTTCACAAACACGTGTTAAACCTGGTAAGTTTAAAATAGTTAGAGCAAGAGCACCACCCATTACTGTGTACCCCCAGCCCGTCATTGTAACAAACACTAGTAAACCGAATAAACCAACAACAATAGAAGGTAAAGATGCCATTGTCTCAATACATAAACGAACAAAATTTAAAAAACGCCCTTGCTTTGCGTACTCCGCTAAATATATTCCAGCACCTAACCCAAGAGGAATAGATATAACAAGCGTTATAACAAGCATGTAGAAGGAATTGAATAACTGTGGACCAATCCCACCACCAGCTCTTGTATTACTTGGTTCTCCAAACAAGAAATTAGGATCCCAAAATCCCCATCCCTTTTGCAAAATTTCAAACACTAAGAATACTAGCAGAGCTACAACTAAAGCTGCAACTGCGTAAAAGATACCTGTCCAAATTTTATTTACCGTTCTTGCATTCATTATTATCGCTCACCTCTTTGCCCAATCGCTCGAATTACTAAAATAAACAGGAATGAAATAACAAGTAAAATCATCGCTAAAGTCCATAGCGCATTGTTCCAAGCAGTACCGTTCAATGTATTTGTCATGTCCATTGTCAAAATACCAGTTAACGTTGCTGTCGGACTATATATTCCTTCTGGTAATTTAATTGTGTTCCCGATTACCATTTGAACCGCTAATGCTTCACCAAAAGCACGCGCTAAACCTAAAACAATACCTGTTAAAATCCCTTTTTTCGCAGCAGGAACAATCACTCGGCTAACCGCTTGCCATTTTGTTGATCCTAGACCGTAAGAAGCTTCTAAATAATCAAATGGAACAGAGCGTATTGCATCAGAAGCGATACTAGCAATAGTAGGTAAAATCATAATACTTAATA
>NZ_JAKUFT010000136.1:0-5962 GCF_022663605.1 Bacillus cereus group sp. BfR-BA-01379 | reverse complement strand
TAGATGAAGCAACAAAAGAAAAAGCGAAATCGATTTTAGAGCAAGAGAAATCCGGAAAATTAACACGTGAACAAGCAAAAGAAGAGTTAACAAAACTAGGCGTGAAAATGCTGGAGAAGGGTAAGCATAAAGACATGTTTGCTAACTTAGATGAACAGGCGAAAGAAAAAGCGAAGTCAATTTTAGAGCAAGAGAAATCCGGAAAATTAACACGTGAACAAGCGCAAGAGGAATTAACGAAGTTAGGCGTGAAAATGCCGGAGAAGGGTAAGCATAAAGACATGCTTGCTAACTTAGATGAAGCAACAAAGGAAAAAGCAAAGTCTATTTTTGAACAAGAGAAATCCGAGAAATTAACACGTGAACAAGCGCAAGAAGAATTAGCAAAACTAGGTGTGAAACTTCCAGAGAAAGAGAAACATGAAGACATCTTTACGGGATTAGATGAGGCAACAAAAACAAAAGCAAAAGCGATTTTAGACAATGAAAAGAAACAATTAGAGGAATTGAATGTGAATCTACCGCACCATAAGTTTTTTATGAAAAAAGATGAGAAATAATTGAGCGAAGTCGTATCTTTCGTGTGGGCAACCGAAAGGTACGTGAGAGGACCGATTTCTGTAAGCAGAAATCGGTCCCTTTTAATGATTTAATAAAATTTTTTTCATTGTTAGTATGTATCCAAAGACGCAGTAGAAGATTGCAAAACCGATAAATACTTCTGTATATTGGTATTTACCTAATACATAGAAGGAAGCAGCTGGTATAATAGCTACTGCTAAAATGCTATAACCAGGATATTTGTGCCTGTACAGGATAGCGAATAGAGCCGAAAGAAATGTAGCGATAATACAAAAAACAGCAATCATTATTCGTGCACCTCCTATATGGAGTATACCATTTTTAGGGAATTAGAGAAGTGTTGTAACTTCTGTTATAATATAAGAAGAGAAATATTTCGTATGTTATATAAAAAAATATATTGATTTTTTCTAACAATTCAATATAATGAACAATAACTACAAAATTCGACATCAAGAAGTGATGATGAGGACATGATCAATTTTTTACGATTCTCAGAGAGGGAAGCCTTTGGCTGTGAGCTTCCTAATACGAAAAAATGGATTACCACCTCTGAACTGCAGCAGTGAACGAACATCTAGTAATTGCTTGCCGGCAAAAACCGTTATTTAGACTTGAGAAATTGGTGAAGTGTGTCACTTTGCTAATTGAAACAAGGGTGGAACCACGAATACAACACTCGTCCCTTTTTTAGGGAGGAGTGTTTTTTTATTTCATTTTTGCATCACACTAGGATTGGAAGGAGGATACGCAGCATGCATCATGATGAGAAGAACAAAATTGGCTTAACAGTAGCACTTTCTATTGTGGTAGGAACGATTATTGGATCTGGTGTGTTTATGAAACCAGGGAGCGTATTAGATTACTCGGGGAGTTCTAATATGGCGATTCTTGCTTGGGTAATTGGTGGTCTGTTGACGCTAGCAAGTGGTTTAACAGTAGCTGAAATTGGAGCGCAAATCCCGAAAAATGGTGGGTTGTATACGTATTTAGAGGAGATTTACGGAAGTTTTTGGGGATATTTATCAGGCTGGATGCAAACGATTGTTTATGGACCAGCTATTATTGGAACATTAGGGTTGTACTTTAGTTCTTTAATGATTAATTTTTTCTATTTAGATAAAGTATGGAATTTACCAATTGCAATTGGAACAGTTGTGTTCCTTGGCGTTGTAAATAGTATGGGAACAAAATATGGAGGTATCGTCCAAACGGTTACGACAATTGGGAAGATGATTCCGATCGTTTTAATTGTTGTGTTAGGTTTTTGGAAAGGGAATAGCGATATCTTTAACGTAGTTGTGCCGATATCAGAAAATCAAAGTATCGGTATGGCAATTTTAGCAACGTTATTTGCTTATGATGGCTGGATTCTACTTGCTTCAATTGGCGGAGAAATGAAAAACCCAACAAAGTTATTACCGAAAGCAATGACAGTTGGGATTTTAATTGTAACAGCTGCTTACGTATTAATTAACTTGGCATTATTAAATGTATTACCAGCAGCGAAAATTGTAGACCTTGGAGAAAATGCAACAGCGACAGCTGCGGGCATGCTACTTGGAGAATATGGCGGGAAAATTATTAGTATCGGTATTATCGTTTCTATTTTCGGTTGTTTAAATGGAAAGATTTTAACGTTCCCGCGTATCCCGATGTCGATGGCAGAACGTGGACAACTTCCGTTTGCTAAGTTTATTGCAAAGGAAAGCCCAAGATTTAAAACACCAGCAAATGCGATTACTGTTGAAATCATTTTAGGAATTATTTTAATGATTATTAGTGATCCGAATAAGCTATCTGAGATTTCCGTATTCATTATTTATATTTTCTATGTAATGACGTTTATTGGTGTCTTCATTTTAAGAAAGCGTAATAAGAATAAAGAGCGTGCATACAGTGTACCGTTATTCCCAATCGTACCAATCGTCGCGATTTTAGGTTCGTTCTTTGTAATTGGTAGTGCAATTATCAATGATCCAGTAAGTTGTTTCTTATCAATTGGAATTGTCTTTACTGGACTACCGGTGTATTGGTATTTAAATAAGAAGAATAAAACTAGTGTTTAATAATTAGAAGGCAGGCGTATCATACGCCTGTTTTTTTATTGTAAAAAAATTGTACTTGTGTTCAATTTCTTTTTTGGTTACTATAGTCGTAGTAACCAAAAAAGAAAGCGTGGGGAAAGACTTGAATTTTCGTGTGTATATTTTAGCTATCGCGGCTTTTGTAGTCGGAACGGTTGAGCTAATTATAGGAGGAACGCTCGATTTAGTTGCCAATGATTTAGGAGTATCTATTAGTGCAGCTGGTCAGCTTATAACAATATTTTCAGTAGTATTTGCTTTATCAGGTCCGGTTTTATTAGCATTAACAGGGAAGTTTGAAAGAAAGAAATTGTATATTGGGGCATTGTCAATTTTCTTAATCGGAAATATTATTTCAGCATTTAGTGTGAATTACGGGATGTTAATGTTCTCAAGGGTTGTTTGTGCGGCGAGTGGTTCACTTATTATTGCACTGTCAGTAACACTTGCTTCTAGCGTTGTAGAACCGCATTTTCGTGCGCGTGCAATTGGAATCATTTTTATGGGGATTAGTGGATCACTTGTACTTGGAGTACCGCTCGGCCTTGTACTCGGAAATGCATATGGATGGCGTGCACCGTTTGTATTAATTTCGGTATTAACAGTTATAGCAATCGCTTGTATTTCATTATTCTTAACGAAAGTACCACCGACATCAGTGTTATCAATAAGAGAACAAATTGCTACGTTAAAAGATAAAAAAATCGTCAGTGCACAGTTAACATCATTTTTATTTTTAACAGGTCATTTAACGCTATATGCATATTTAACACCATTTTTAAAAGATGTGATGCACGTAGAAGCGAATTGGATTAGTGTATTTTACTTCATTTTTGGAATTGCAGCGGTACTTGGAGGCGGCCTTGGGGGCTTGCTTGCTGATAAATGGGGGTCGAAGAAAAGTATTATTTCCATCATTATCGTATTTGCATGTGTGATCTTTATGTTGCCAATGATGACATTCTCATTCCCACTCTTCATTATTATGATGGGACTTTGGAGTATGCTGAGCTGGGCTATTTCGCCAGCACAACAAAATTATTTAATTGAAATTGCACCAGAATCAGCTGGTATTCAGCAAAGTTTAAATAACTCTGCGCTTCACTTAGGAATTGCGCTCGGTTCAACAGTGGGCGGAGTTGTTATTGAAAAATCATCTGTTATATATAACGCTTGGGTAGGAGGCGGCTTTATTATATTAGCGCTGCTTTGTGCAATCTTCTCAATTACGAGAGGACGTTCTACTCAGTTTGAAAAAGAAGAATCTATCGTTTGATAGATTCTTCTTTTATTTGTAAAATTTTGCAGGTTTTAGTAGATGTATGGAGAAAGTCGTATATAGCGAGGTGATGTATATGTATACGGATTTTTCGATTTTTGGCTTTCTAATTTCAATGCTTCCGGTGTTCCTTATTATTCTTGCACTTAGATGGGTTCGTTTCATCTATCAAAATTCTGAGAAACAAGTGGAGCAAAATGAGAAAATTATTGAGCTGTTGACGGAGATAAAAGAAAAAGATAAGTAACATGTATTTGTTTGAAATTTGTTTCTGGTAAGTAAAAAAGGCACTTATAAAGTGCCTTTTTATTATTTTTAAAAATTTTAAATATGTAACATTCATTTGTCAATAGCAGCAGGAGAACAAACAATTGTAAGGTTGCTTATTACTTTGAAACTTTCTCAACAATTCGACAAGATAATACAAAAAAACCACCTATTCTCTTTTTTTCACTATAAGTACAATGAAACAGTAAGATTGCTTCATGTAGAAATTTATATATGGTGGTGGGGAGAATGAAACGAAAGATGGTAGGGAAATGGGTTAGTTTTTTAAGTGCTCTTATTATTTTATTAGGAATTGCAATGCCACAAGTAAAGGCAGAAGTAATGAACAGAGAAACATATAAAATGGATTGGAGTTATAGTAATTCGAAACATCGTGAAATAAAGACAGAAATAATTAAAACGGCTTCGGGTAGTATTGCGTATTGTTTAACACCTGATTTGCGCTCTCCAAATGGAGATGATTTACCTGAAATGGGGAAAACATCTGATGCCGTATATCGTGTTTTATTAAATGGATATCCTCATAAAAACCCATCTGAATTAGGTGTAGCGACAGTAGAAGAAGCGCATTATGCTACACAATTAGCGGTATGGATTGCAGCAAATGAATTAACGGTAGAAGATTTAGTTGCAAAAAATGAACGAGTACATAATCTTATGAAGCGTTTAGTAGAGGCTTCCAAAAAAGAAACTGGATCACAAGATGTATTTTTTAAAGTTAATCCTGTAGATCCACAAACTGCTACACAAAAAGGTGATTATTTAGAAACAGGATTTTATGCAGTGCAAACAAATGCGGTTTCTGGCTCTTATACGATTCTTCCTGAAAACGCTCCTAAAGGGCTTCGAATTGTAAATGAAAATGGAGAAGAGAAAAGTACATTATCAATTAATGAAAAATTCAAAATTTTAGTCCCGAAAGATACGGGTAGTGGTAATTTTAAAATGAAAGTGAAGTCTACTCTAACAAATTTACAAGCAATAGCTTTTAAAGGCTCGGAAAAAGTTCAAAATACAACAGTATTGTTACAAAGAAATAGTGAGAAAATCAGTACAGATTTAGTTGTAAATTGGGAATCAGTAGGCTCTTTAAAGATTATGAAATTAGGAGAAAAAAAGGAATTATTAAAAGGGGCTGTGTTTGAAGTTTCTAATGAAAACTTTAAACAAAATGTTACGACTAATGATAAAGGGATTGCGGAGCTAGGGAATCTTTCAATCGGTATATATAACGTCAAAGAAATTCAAGCGCCAGCTGGATATGTGTTAGACGAAAGTGTTAAAAAAATTGAAGTGAAAACTGGTGAAACTGCTCTTTTAGAGTGGAAAAATGAAAATATAAAAGGTGAATTAGAAATAACGAAAGTAGATATAGCGGATGGAAATACGAAGCTGCCAAACGCAGAATTTACAATCTACAACGAACAAGGGAAAGAAGTAGTAAAAGGGAAAACGGATGAAAAAGGTATAGCGAAATTCAAATTACCATACGGAAAGTACACGTATAAAGAAACAATAGCGCCGAATGGCTATGTAATAAATGAAGAGACATTCGCATTTGAAATCAAAGAGAATGGAGAAATTATTAAACATATCGTTCAAGATAAGAAAGTAGAAGGTGAATTAGAAATAACGAAAGTAGATATAGCGGATGGAAATACGAAGCTGCCAAACGCAGAATTTACAATCTACAACGAACAAGGGAAAGAAGTAGTAAAAGGGAAAA
>NZ_JAKUFT010000135.1:0-6440 GCF_022663605.1 Bacillus cereus group sp. BfR-BA-01379 | reverse complement strand
GTGGTCCAATATCACTTTGTGCTATGGCTGGATCTAACGTTGCCAAACTGCCTAGAGTAACGCCCATAACAAGGTGAGTGGCTGTGTCCATAGAAATACACCTCCGTTTTTTTATTAATGTAACTCTTTTTATTCGATACCTCAAGTCCTTTGCCTTCTATTTCCTATGTCATCTTACTTAAATTTTTTCCTAAAATCTTTATAATAGTACTTATATGCAAAAAAATGAGGGGGATCAAGTTTGACACTTGAAATATTAAATAATTTTAACATAGAGCAGTTTCAAAATGATTTAATTGGTTGGTTTGAAAAAGAGCAACGCGACTTACCGTGGCGTAAAAATAAAGATCCATACCGCGTCTGGGTTTCAGAAATTATGTTGCAGCAAACAAGGGTAGAAGCTGTAAAACCATATTACGCGAATTTTATGGGGAAGTTTCCTACTCTAGAAGCTTTGGCAAACGCTGATGATGAAGAAGTGTTAAAGGCATGGGAAGGTTTAGGGTATTATTCTAGGGCACGTAATTTACATGCGGCTGTAAAAGAAGTAAAAGAAGTATATGGCGGGATCGTACCGAGTGATGTAAAGAAAATCGAAAAATTAAAAGGAGTCGGACCCTATACAAAAGGTGCTATTTTAAGTATCGCATATGGTATACCAGAGCCGGCAGTTGATGGAAATGTTATGCGTGTATTATCTCGTATTTTATCAGTATGGGATGACATTGCAAAACCGAAAACTAGAAAAGTGTTTGAAGAGATTGTACGTGAAATTATTTCGGCTGAAAACCCATCTTATTTTAATCAAGGTTTGATGGAATTAGGTGCATTGATTTGTATTCCAAAAAATCCATCTTGCTTACTTTGTCCTGTACGTGAGCATTGCCGAGGATATGCTGAAGGTGTTCAAAAGGAGTTACCAGTAAAAAGTAAAGCCAAGGCTCCGACAATGGTACCGATTGTTGCAGGGGTGCTTCAAACGGAAGATGGTCGTTACGTCATTAATAAACGCCCAAGTACCGGGTTGTTAGCTAACATGTGGGAGTTTCCAAATGCTGAACTTGGTGAAGGTATTCGGAATCAGAAAGAGCAACTTACAGATTATATGAAAGAAAAATTCGAGCTCTCGATTTCTATTGAAGAATACGCGATGAATGTACAACATACGTTTACACATCGCACTTGGGATATATTCGTATTTTACGGAAAAGTAACTGGTGATATTGTTGAAACAGATACATTGAAATTTGTATCGAAAGAAGCTTTTGAACAGTTACCTTTCTCTAAATCGCATCGTACGATTTATGAGAGTTGCGTTGAGAAAATTACAATGCAATAAAGTGAAACTTTAATCAGTGGGGGTTTTCTTCATCCCCCACTGATTATCAGCCCTCACCAATTGAACTTTTATGTGCAGCCCGACCCCACCTAAATTCTTTGCTTTCGCTGCATTTTGAGGTGGGGGTCTTACTGCCCATTAAAGCGGGATAAATAAAAAAGTGTTCCCTATATTGGGAACACTTTTTTAATCGTAAGAAATTTTTGTCCCATGAGTCCAACTAGCCTCACCTTCTTGTAAGCCGCCTCTTGTTTCAATTTCTATTACAATTTCTTTGTAAATACTTTGACCTTCTGCATTTAAATAAGGAAGAATCTGTTGTAATGAATGATGAAAATAAGCCAATTCATCTTCTTGCCATTCACTTTTTGAAACCATCGTTAGTTCAGTCATATCGCGTCCTATATACATATTTCCACCTCCATTTTCTATAGTTTGAATGGGTGATGAGAGATATATACAAAATTTTTTCAAAAGAAAATGACGGATAGCTTCTAAAGGAATTGGTTACATTATTGGTTGTGGAGGTGAGAAAGATGAGTAAAAAACAACAAGGTTATAACAAAGCAACTTCTGGTGCTAGCATTCAAAGTGCAAATGCTAGTTATGGTACAGAGTTCGCGACTGAAACAAATGCACAAGCAGTAAAACAAGCAAACGCACAATCAGAGGCAAAGAAAGCGCAAGCTTCTGGTGCACAAAGTGCAAATGCTAGTTATGGTACAGAATTTGCAACTGAAACAGATGTGCATGCTGTACAAAAACAAAATGCAAAATCAGCTGCAAAACAATCACAATCTTCTAGTTCAAATCAGTAACGAAAGAAAAACACTTCTCTAACTCAGGAGAAGTGTTTTCTTTGTGCTTGGGTCATGGTAATGAAAAGAAAGTGAACGACATAACTTCTAATAAGTCAACAAATGTAGTCAAAGGAGAAGGCAGTTAAAGATTAGAAATATGTAATGAGGAATAATAATTGATAAATAAGTCCAAAAGGGGGTAAGTAATGAACGATTTTGATAAGTTGGTAGGAGAGCAATTGGAAACGATGGATGAGTTGTTAAAGTTACAAGCTCATCTAGAAAAGTATCAGCAAATTGAAATGAGCGAAAAGGATACGTGCGATAAAAAGGAATTACATTTTATCCGCCAAGAAATATATAGAACAGAATTAGCGTTAAAACTGTTACATGAGAAATTCGAAGAGCAAACAAATAGTGTGATTCAATCTTTTGAAACTGAAAAAATGATTTCGAATTTAGGATAAGACATATTGTTACCTTCTGGTGAAAGGTCCTTCTTTAGATAGAAATAAGGAAGGGCTTTTTCTATTTCCATTTCCTCGTTTGTAAATCATTCAGCGAAGACCTCGTCTCCTAAGAAGATTAGGGATATGGTATTCAGTATGAAAAATGGAGTCTTGTCGCTTTAGTTTTAAAATTTCGACAAAAAAGTTATAATAGAAAAAAAGTGGATGCAGTTCAAAGGGCATTTGCAGTTGAAAGAAGGGAGCATATATGGGATTTCCCAAAGAAGGAGAAAAAGTACAAATACATAGTTATAAACATAATGGCTCCATTCATAGAATGTGGGAAGAGACAACAATTTTAAAAGGGACACAGAGCCTCGTGATCGGAGCAAATGATCGTACAGTAGTGACAGAATCAGATGGCCGAACATGGATTACTCGTGAACCAGCGATTTGTTATTTTCATGCAAACTATTGGTTTAATGTGATTGGGATGCTAAGGGAAGAGGGAGTATATTATTATTGTAATTTAGGCTCACCTTTTGCATATGATTCTGAAGCATTGAAGTACATTGATTATGATTTAGATATTAAAGTGTATCCAGATATGACATATACGCTTTTAGATGAAGATGAGTATGAAAAGCATAGTCAAATTATGCAGTACCCACCTGTTATTGATACTATTTTAAAACGAAATGTAGCACAATTAACACAATGGATTCATCAGAGAAAAGGGCCATTCGCGCCAGATTTCGTAGATATGTGGTATGAAAGATATTTAATGTACAGAAATTAAAACAAACCTGCAGGGGATTTCCCGGCAGGTTTGTCCTATTAGAGGGGGGATTATGTGCAAGGTATAAAAAGATATTTGCAATTTGTTAAACCATATCGATGGCTTATTGCTATTACGATTATGATTGGTCTAGTTAAATTCGGCATCCCGCTTATTATGCCGTGGTTATTAAAATATATTATCGATGATGTGATTCAAGGCGGAGGGTCACTTCAAGATAAAACATCCCAATTAGTAACAGCTGTTGGGATTGCTTTTTTTATTTTTGCAGTAGTAAGGCCGCCGATTGAATATTATCGTCAATATTTCGCGCAGCGTATCGCGAACACAATACTATATGATTTGCGAAAACATATTTTTGGTCATTTGCAAAAGTTGAGTTTACGCTATTATTCGAATACAAAAACAGGAGAGATTATTTCACGTGTCATTCATGATGTAGAACAAACGAAGGATTTTGTAATTACTGGTTTGATGAATGTTTGGTTAGATACGGCAACAATCGCTATTGCTATTATTGTTATGTTTTCTATGAATGTAAAATTAACATTTGTTGCGCTATTAATTTTACCTATTTATGTAGTGGCAGTGAAATATTTTTTCGGGCGTCTTCGAAAATTGACGAAAGAGCGTTCACAAGCTTTAGCGACGATGCAAGGGTATTTACATGAACGTATTCAAGGGATGCAAGTGACACGTAGCTTTGCATTAGAAGAGTATGAGGGTAAGCAGTTTGAAAAAAGAAATAATGAGTTTTTGACGAAAGCATTAACACATACGAGTTGGACGGCGAGAACATTTTCGGCAGTGAATACGTTAACAGATTTAGGCCCGTTACTTGTGATCGGTTTTGCAGCGTACGAAGTGATTCAGGGGCAATTAACATTAGGGACTATGGTTGCCTTTGTTGGATATATGGATAGCTTGTATAGTCCGCTTCGCCGACTTGTTAATTCTTCTACGACATTAACGCAGTCTTTCGCATCGATGGATCGAGTGTTTGAATTGTTAGATGAGAAATACGATATTGTGAATGTGCCAAGTGCGGTACAAACGAAAAAATTACATGGTGAAGTGATATTTGATAATGTATCTTTTCGTTACAATTCAGATGAAAAAGAGATATTACATAACCTTTCATTAACTATGTTTCCAGGAGAAAAGGTAGCACTTGTAGGAGCAAGTGGGGGAGGGAAGTCATCTCTTGCTAGTTTAATCCCGCGTTTCTATGATGTTTCTTCAGGCGCAGTTTATGTAGATGGGATAGATGTTAGAAAGTATGATATGAGAAATTTACGTAGTCATATTGGAATTGTACTGCAAGATAATTTGTTATTTAGTGATACAATCGGGGCAAATATTTTATATGGAAATCCGAAAGCTACAGAGGAAGAAGTGATTGCAGCTGCCAAAGCTGCGCAAATTCATGATTTTATTATAGAGTTACCCGATGGTTATGATACTGTCGTTGGGGAACGCGGTGTGAAGTTATCTGGTGGACAAAGGCAACGTGTAGCGATTGCACGAGTGTTTCTAAAGAATCCATCGTTACTTATATTAGATGAAGCGACATCCGCTTTAGATTTAGAAAATGAACGGTATATTCAAGAGGCGCTTCAGACGTTAGCTGCTGATCGAACGACGATCATAATCGCACATCGATTGGCGACGATTACGCATGTGGATACGATTATTTATATTGAAGACGGTGAAATTAAAGAAACAGGTTCTCATGAAGAGTTAATGAAAAAAAGAGGGTTTTATTACAATTTATATCAACTTCAACATATAACAGAAACAGCTCCTTTAGCGTAAAAGGAGCTGTTTTCTTTATTCGTCTTCTTTTTTATCTTCGATTTGGAGTTCTGCTTCTGGTTTATGGTATGTGTAGAAGCTATCCACAAGTAAATCTAAATGCTCTACTTCTTCACTATAGTTAATAATGGCAGAAATTAGAGGGAAGAGGTGTAGCCATGTTTTATACGCTTCCTCATCGTCTTTGTTTTGATAATCCATAAAGATATCGATTAATTCTTGTTTACCTGTTTCAACTTCATCAAGCATTTCAACGGATTGTTGTTTTTTTGCTTTACCAATAAATTTTAATAAAACTTGTTCATGATAATGCGTTAATGAATCAAGTTCGTTTTGGATAGATTCCTGAAATTCTTCTGGCATATAGCGCAGTTCATTTTCAGTACGATGTAATGATTTTAGCGTACTTAAAGCACGGCTTGTCGTCGCTAACATTTGTCTGAATAAAACGAGCTTACGAATTTTTGCGAACTGTACTTTTTTCGTGTAGCTTCTTTCTTCTTTATACAGCAAATAGTAATGGTTTAGTTTGATCATTTTTTCTTTCATACGATCAATATCAGTTTTTAGCGTTGTAAAATCAGAAGCTTGCCTGCTATTCATTCGAATCCACTTTACAATTTCTTCTGTATTATCAACGATACGATGATACAATTTTGTTTCGTATTTTGGCGGCATAAACACTAAATTTACAAGTGAAGCCGCAATAATTCCAATCATAATCGTCGCAAAGCGAAGTAAGGCAAAACTGAAGAAATCTTCGCCCTGATACTCCATAATGGCGATAACTGTTACTAAAGCAATTGATATTGTGTTTTCTAATCGTAATTGTAACGTAAGCGCAATTACTAATATACATGTTAATCCAATAATAAAAGGATTATGTCCAAAAGCAGTAGCAAATACGATAGCGAATACCGCGCCAATGACGTTTGCTTGAATTTGCTCAAGAGCAGTTAAATACGAGCGGTATACAGACGGTTGAACAGCGAATATAGCTGAGATCCCCGCAAATACCGGACTCGGTAATTGAAGTAAAATACAAGCAAATAAAGCTAATGTGATGGCAATACCCGTTTTTAAAATGCGAGCACCAAGTTTCATACCCTTAATAAGATCCTTTCTCTTGTCATAATGAATGTACAACATGATACTATACATTCATTACAATATGTTAGCAAGTGATATTTTAGTGACGTTCATAAGAAATTAAGATTCATTTATACTTTTTCCTAATT
>NZ_JAKUFT010000134.1:0-6447 GCF_022663605.1 Bacillus cereus group sp. BfR-BA-01379 | reverse complement strand
AATTGACGTTTCACGTTGTTTGTTTCGTTCAGTTTTCAAAGAACTACTTGGTCGCTCATTTGCGACTTCCTTATGTTAACATCTTCGTTAGTTAATGTCAACTAAGTTTTTCATTTTGTTTGCCGCGTTCTGCGTTATTGTATCGGCGACTTGTCCTATATTACACCTCTAACCTTTAATCGTCAACATGTTTTTCTAAAAAAATATAAAAAGGCTTATTCCTTTTAAAATAAGCCTTTTTATCATATACCATTCTATTCATTTATTATTTTTCTATAATTGGTAACGAGACGATAAAATGAATAGTACCATCCTTATATTCAGCTCGAATACTACCACCTTGTAATTCAACAATACTTTTCGCAATCGCCAATCCAAGTCCCGATCCTTCTGTTACTCTACTCCGGGATTGATCTTTCTTATAAAAACGTTCAAATAAACTCCCTAGTTCTTCTCTCGTAAACTCTTCACTATGATTCGCAATTACAATTTGTATTTCTCGGCGCTGCCTGTGAAGAGAAACTTTTATCTCCCCATCATCTTTACTATACTTAATCGCGTTCATTAATAAATTATCAAATACACGAACCATCTTTTCCGAATCAACCGCTGCATAGGCACGTTCCTCAGGAAATTTCTTAACAAACGTAAGTCCATGCTCTTCTGCTTGCGGTACTAACTCTTCTATTAATTGCTCGAGTAACTCATTTATACAAACCTCTTGTTTTTCTAATATAACTTGCTCGTTTGTTAACTTCGTATACTCAAATAAATCTTCTATTAAATTCTTTAACTGCTCCGACTTCGCAAAAGCAATTCTCGTATATTCATCATGTTGTTCTTTATTTTCATATTTAGAATCTCGAAGTAATCGCAAGTAACCCATAATAGAAGTAAGTGGTGTACGTAAATCGTGAGATACATTTGTAATAAGCTCATTCTTTTGCTTCTCTAATTTACGTTCCTTTTCTATATTATTCATAAGCTCTTCTGCCATATTATTAATATTCTCAGTTAAAGACGCAATTTCGTCCTCACCTTTCTTCTCAATACGATACGCTAAGTTTCCTTTTTCTATTTCCTTTACACCTTGTGCCATCGCTTCAATTTGCTTCATCTTTCTCTTTGTTATATAGAAGAAAGAGAAGATAAATACGAGTACACCTATGAAAAATGGAAACGGCCCTTCTTGCGTATCATATATTACTTCACCTTCTGGAATCCCACTAACAAACATGTATAAATTCTTATCTTCTATTGTAATAGGTGCAAAAGCTATAAATTCTTTTCTCGTACTTTCAAATTCTTTTCTACCATTCATATAATTAATCGCAAACGATGATGCATTACGAATTGTATTATGCAAATCAATTTGCTCTTCTTGTGCCTGCTTCGTTTTATATAAAACTCTACCACTCTCGTCAGTAACCAATACTTTTAAAGCTCTAGAGTTTTGTTCTAAATTTTGATTCTCTATTTCAATCATACTTGATATAGCTTCTAATTTATTTTCATGAACTGAACTATTTGCCACACTTTGCGCTTGTTGGTTAATTTGTTCCATACCAGTCCGATAATCGATCGTCGCCTCTCGATTCGCATTCTCAAAAAACGGTGCTGCTGCCTTTGCTGACAAAAGCCCTAATAACGCACAAGCAGTAAACGCAGTAATAAGTTGAATTCGCACACTCCGTTTCACACTCTTCACTAACTTTCCAATTAACTCTCGAAATTTCCTAACATAAGTAAATGGATTAAATATCTTTTTCAATCTTATACCCAACTCCCCATACTGTTTTTATATACATTGGCTTCCTTGGATTCTCCTCAATCTTTTCACGCACTTTCCGAATATGAACCATTACCGTGTTATCCGACTGGAAAGATCTTTCGTTCCAAACCTTTTCATAAATTTGTTCCGCGCTAAAAACCATCCCTGGATTACGAGCTAGTAATTCTAAAATTGAAAATTCCCTCGGGGTCAGTTTCACTTCTTCTCCATCCACAATAACTTTATGGGTTGAGATGTTTATTTTCATCTCTCCAATTTCTAACTCGTCCTCATTTTGAATAGCAAAACCATTCATCTTCATATAACGACGTAACTGAGATTTAATTCTTGCGATTAACTCTAACGGGTTAAATGGTTTCGTTACGTAATCATCTGCACCTGTAGTTAATCCTAAAATTTTGTCCATATCTTGCGTTTTCGCCGAAAGCATAATAATCGGCATTTCTTTCGATTCTCTTACTTTCATACACATGTGAATACCGTCTACTTTTGGCATCATAATATCTAATACGACTAGATGCACTTCATTTTCTTCCAGTAAACGTAATCCTTCTTCTCCGTCCCCCGCTTGCAACACTTTATATCCTTCATTCTTTAAATAGATTGTAATAAGATTCCTAATTTCTTTTTCATCATCTACGACAAGTATTGTTTCGGTTGCCACAATATCTCCCCCATCACTTTTTTAATCCCTAACTTCTATTATAGGAAAACTTCTGAAGAAAAACGCTCGGAAATCCTTAAGATTTTCTGAAGACGCAAAAAAGGTCTAGACTCCCCTTAAGTCTAGACCTTTCAAAAAACCCCTTTTATTTACGAACGTAGATGAAATATAGTACGAATAAAACTCCCATAACATACATAATTGGATGAATCTCTTTACGGCGACCACTTACTACCATTGTAATCGGATAGAAGATAAACCCGATTGCAATCCCTGTCGCAATACTATACGTAAGTGGCATTGAAATGATTGTAAAGAATGCTGGTACTGCAATCTCGAATTTCTTCCAATCAATTTCACCTAAAGACGAAACCATTAAGATTCCTACAATAATTAAAGCTGGTGCCGTTACAGCTGGTGTTACAACACTTAATAATGGTGAGAAGAATAGTGCCAGCAAGAAGAATCCTGCTGTTACAACTGCTGTAAATCCAGAACGTCCACCCGCTGCTACCCCTGCAGAAGATTCAATGTAAGACGTTGTTGTTGATGTACCTAAGATCGCACCGATTACAGTTGCAATCGCATCTGCGAATAACGCTTTTCCTGCACGTGGTAATTTATTGTTCTTCATTAATCCAGCTTGATTCGCAACTGCTACAAGTGTACCTGCTGTATCAAAGAAATCGATAAAGAAGAACGTTATAATAACAATTACCATTTGAACAGTGAAAATATCTCCGAAGTGCGTTAACGCCACACCGAACGTTGGTTCTAGACTCGGGATTGCTCCCACTACAGCTTTCGGAGTATCAATTAATCCTGTCGCTACTCCTAAGATTGCTGTAAGAATCATACCGTAGAACACTGCACCATTAACTTTTTTAATCATGAAGATGATTGTCGTAACAACCCCGAAGATTGCTAGTAACGTTGTGCCCTTTGTTAAATCCCCCAATCCAACAAGAACAGCATCATTTTTCACGATAATTCCGGCATTTTGGAATCCAAGGAAGGCAATGAACAATCCGATACCTGCCGCTACCGCAAACTTTAACTCTGTTGGAATTGCATTAATGATTTTTTCACGAATACCTGAAGCTGTAAGAATAATAAAGATAATACCTGACATTAATGTTCCAGCAATTGCTGTTTGCCACGGAATACCCATCGTTAACACTGCCGTATAAGCAAAGAACGCGTTAATTCCCATACCCGGTGCCAAAGCAATCGGATACTTCGCGAAAATCCCCATTATTAACGAACCAATCGCCGCTGCTAATGCTGTAGCAACGAATACTGCACCTGGATCCATTCCTGTACCTGCCGGTAACCCTTTAACATTTCCAAGTGACAGCGTAGCAGGATTGACAAATAGTACATAAGCCATAGATAAAAATGTCGTTAAACCTGCTATGAACTCTGTTTTATAATTTGTGCCGAGTTCATCAAACTGAAAATAGCGTTTCATCTTACGTTTCCCCCGTTATATGATTACTCGCCGTAATCTGCCTAGCCCTCTTTTATCTATTAAAAATAAAAAAGGCTTCCATTGCATATACATGGAAGCGTTCTATGAATAAAGACAAGTTTCCCCTCATCTTTATAAAAACGCCTCGTAGTCAAGCCATTTACGGTAGCTAGGTAGAAACTTTCGGGCCATATCCCCGATATTATACGACGGCATAATATTCACTTTTCGTTTGAATTACATACTCATATTAACTCGACGAAGTAGTTTTGTCAATTTAAAAACGAACATTTTTATAAACTTTTATAATTTCGTTCGTATTAACGGTGTAAACATAAAAGATCCATCTATGCATGTGCAATAGATGGATCTTTTTTATAATACTATTCCCACTCAATAGTTGCTGGTGGCTTACTTGTTATATCATACACGATACGGTTAACGTGTTTTACTTCGTTTACGATACGTACAGAGATTTTCTCTAATACGTCCCAAGGGATACGTGCCCAGTCAGCTGTCATACCGTCGATAGATGTTACTGCGCGGATACCTACTGTGTAATCGTAAGTACGCTCGTCACCCATAACACCTACGCTACGCATACCAGGAAGCGCAGTGAAGTATTGCCAAACTTCACGGTCTAAGCCCGCTTTAATAATTTCTTCACGTAAAATCGCATCAGATTCACGAACGATTTCTAATTTCTCTTCTGTGATTTCACCTAATACACGAATACCAAGACCAGGGCCTGGGAATGGTTGACGCCATACGATTTCATCAGGAATTCCTAGTTCTGATCCTAATACACGTACTTCATCTTTAAATAATGTGTTTAAAGGCTCGATTAATTTGAACTGCATGTCTTCTGGAAGACCACCAACGTTATGGTGAGATTTAATTGTTTGTGCAGTTGCTGTACCACTTTCAACGATGTCCGTGTAAAGTGTACCTTGCGCTAGGAAGTCCATTCCTTGTAATTTAGAAGCTTCATCATCAAATACGTAAATGAATTCATTACCGATGATTTTACGTTTTTGCTCTGGATCTTCTACACCTTTTAACTTGTTCATGAAGCGTTCTTGTGCATCCACTTTAATAACGTTCATGTGGAAGCCTTCGCTGAATGTTTTCATAACGCCTTCTGCTTCACCTTTACGAAGTAAGCCGTGGTCAACGAAAATACATGTTAATTGGTCGCCGATTGCTTTATGAATTAACACTGCTACAACAGAAGAGTCTACACCGCCGCTAAGTGCGCATAGTACTTTTTTGTCTCCAACAGTTTCACGGATTTTCTCTAATTCTACTTCAATAAAGTTCTCCATGTTCCATCCTTCAGAACAACCACATGCGCCAAATACGAAGTTTTTAATTAAATCGTTACCGTGCTCAGAATGACGTACTTCTGGGTGGAATTGTACACCGTATAAGTTTTGCTCTTCATTGCTCATACCAGCAATTGGACAAGACTCACTTGTTGCATCTACTACGAATCCTTCAGGTAAACCAGTTACTAAGTCGCCATGGCTCATCCATACAACTTGCTCTTCTGGAAGGTTCGTATATAATTTTGATTCGTTCTCTACTTTAAGAACAGCTTTTCCGTACTCACGGTGGTTTGCACGTTCTACTTTACCACCGAAGTGTTGTGTCATAAGCTGCATACCGTAACAAATACCGAAGATCGGTAATCCTAGTTCAAAGATTTTTTCATCACAATGTAATGCGCCTTCACCGTATACACTATTTGGTCCACCAGAGAAGATAATCCCTTTTGGATTCATTGCTTTAATTTCTTCTGCAGTAATTGTATGTGGATGAAGTTCACTGTATACACCGAACTCACGAATTCGACGTGCTATTAACTGATTGTACTGACTCCCAAAATCTAAAACGATAATTGTATCATGCTGCTTCTTCAAAATAATCACCCCAACGTTAGTTCTCGTATATAAATATTTTTACCAATTAGGCAAAAAGCATTACTAATATAATAAAAAAAGCCAGTCCTCCGCCTCTAGTCTCATAACAAAGAAAAGGCAGGGGTCTGGCTTTATAAAGAAAGATAGTCTTCCGCTCTTTATAAATATAAGACGCACTGCCTTCATAGTCAGGTTGTTTACGGTAACCCGGTAGAGACTCTCAAACCATATCATCGAGGATATATGAAGGATTGTTTTATATTATCTTCCTAGATTCTAACAATGAAGTATCGATATGGTCAAGAGAGAAAGCGACAAAATTCTACAGAAATTAAATTTTTTAGAATTTCCGTCTTGAAATATAAAAATTATAATTTCCTGCTCCGCTCTCTTCTCACTACCTACAGATCCAAAAAGAAGAAATTACATACTTTTGCAACTTACCTACAAGTTAACTTTTAGCTCTTTCCTCACTACCTACAGATCTAAAAAGAAGAAATTACATACTTTTGCAACTTACCTGCAAGTTAACTTTTAGCTCTTCCTCACTACCTACAGATCCAAAAAGAAGAAATTACATACTTTTGCAACTTACCTG
>NZ_JAKUFT010000133.1:0-6586 GCF_022663605.1 Bacillus cereus group sp. BfR-BA-01379 | reverse complement strand
GGTCCAAACGGAGATACATTTGGTCCTGGACCAAATGGAGATACGTGATGTCCATGGTGTCCATGACCACATGGTCCACATCCGCCGCCAAATCCTGGATCAACCGGGTCTACAACATTTACATTCGAGTTTGTTTGTGGGAAGAAGTTTTGGTTTTTAATTTGTTGATGGTGTACATGTGTTGTATGTGTCGGGAAAATATGTGGCACCACCGTTGTTGAAAAAGAATGTGTTACACACTGTTTCGTCGGATGAATGACAGGAGCAGTTGTACAGATAGGTCCTACAGGCTTATGCCCTCCAAAACAAGGATGACAATGATGCATAGTTTTTTCTCTCCTCTCTCGTTAAAAAAATCTGATTACACTTTACAATATGAGAAAAGAGGGAAAGCCGCTTGTTATATATACCCATTTATTCCAAGGAAATTTGTCTAGTCCCCACTTCCTATACAATACTTTTTATAGACAACCATCCAAAATTACTTACCAAAAAAACCTCCAACTTGCTTTACAATACCTGTCACTTGATTCATCGCATTCATCATTTGTCCAGCTGTATTCATCATTTTATTTACATCATAGTTACCATCTGACGTTTTAAATTGAGAAACAAAACTAGAAAATTGACTCGGTTGCTGTTGTTGTTTTTGTTTATTCTGCGTCGGATACGGTTGCTTTGGTGGATAAAACATCGCTTGTTGATTTCCATAGGGAGATGGTGGTGGCATATAGTATTGTGAATTCATATAAGGTTGCTGTTGTTGATCCATATAGGGCTGCTGTTGTGGATTCATATAAGGTTGCTGCTGCTGTTGTTGCGGTTGGTTCATAAACGACACTTCAAATGGCTGGTAATAATTTTGATTTCCATAATGAGGCTCGAAAGGATACATATTATACCGTAAATATGTATCTGTATTATATTGGTACATATTTTGCTGTGCATACGGATTAGATTGCTGGTATACGTTAGATTGTTGAAACATGCATTCTCTCCTCCTTCACATAAGTTTCTACATATATAATATGTACTTGTAAAATAATTTGTGTGACGGAGTATCTGTCTATTTTTGTCGGAAGTTTAAATTTTTAAAAAATTAAAAAAGAAAACCCTTCCATGCTATGATAATGAAGAAGAAGATTCTCATGGGGGAGGAATCAACATGGTATTAGGGGATTTAAAACAAGCGTTTTCTCAAAAAAAGGGGTATTACACAGAGAATGTAAATGAACTGTTAGACTTTGCGAGACATTGGTATCTCGAAGGAAAAATATGCATTTCAGATTACCGAACATTAATAAAAGAATTAGAAATAAACGGTGCAACAAAACCTACAACAATGACAGAAGCATAAAAAAACAAGAGGGCTTTCCCTCTTGTTACTTACATTGCTCAATTATATTTTGCAAAGTATACGAAATAGCTTGATGTGTTTCAAAGAATCGCTTACCTTTACCTTTATTTACAAAACATTGCAACACATTTGTCTGTAAATTATCGTACACTTGATCAATTTGCTGTACATGTATATACTTCGGTTTTTCTTCCTTAATCCATTTATAAGCTAATTCTTTCCACACCTTTAATTCCTCATCTACCATATCAACAAATGGTTTCATATCCTTATAAAAGTCGTATTCAATCATTTCTCTTTTTTTCTCATTTGCTTCATTATTATGCTGCATAAGTTTTTCTGAAGACTGTATTAATGCTTCATACTTCATTTCATTCCCACCTTATTATGCACTCACTACGACGTTTTGAAATGCCTTCACCCAATTCCCTTTTTCTTCGTGATGCACTAATTTATTTTCCATATGCTCAATATGCATTTCTGTTATTTCTATCTTATTACATATTTTTTCACTCTTATCCTTCAATGCATGATTCATTCTAATCCCTATATTCATTTCCAGCAAATCGAGAGAACTTAACATTTGATCCATTGTTTTCATTACATCTTCCTTCTGAACCATCGCCATATACAAAACGCCCCCTTCTTTGCTTTTCCTTTGTCATGTAATTTCGCCGAATGATTCCTCACTCCTGCCCACATGACAAAACTAGTTGTTATTCGTCAAAGAAATCATTTTGTATGTCATCAATAGAAATGGTAACAATACAAAAAGGAGGTGTATGAAAATGGCAAAGAACAAAAACGAAAAAAAGAAAAAACAAAACAAACAAAATAAGCCCGAGACTGGCAATCCAAAGTTAGATGGCCCAAACTTCCCTGCTACATAAAGTGAAACTTTAATCAGTGGGGTTTCGTTCATCCTCCACCAATTGTGCTTTTACAAAAAAGCTAATTTCTGAAGCATCCTTAATCTCTTATGTTCATTACGTTTTGAGATTAAATTTCTCGCACACATGGCAGGATTACTTTACATTAAGAAGTCCCGTCTTCATAAATGAAGACGGGACTTCTTTTCTATTATATCACGAACTCACCCATCCTTTTAACAAAACGATTTACAATAGAAGCAACATAGATTTGCTCCCTCTTTCTTTTATACCATTTTGTTATATCAACTTCCCCCTTATACTCTTCCAGTAAAAACAACTCATTTATTTCCGTATCTCTACAAAACCAATCTCTCATGCTTATTTCCTTATGTGCAACGACAGGATAAACCTCTCTAAGGGCTGGGGTACAAGATTTTCTAACTTCTCTTACATAGCATTCATAGTCTGCTCTTGATCCTGTGTGTATAGTTTGCAATGCAAACCTATGGAATAAACTTTTATAATTCGGATGAAACAGTAAATCCGCTAATTTCTTCCCTAGTTCTATACGCTTTTGTAACGTTTCAAATTGATATACTGAAAACCCATACATTCCCCCTTCAACGGTTGGAAAAATAACAGCACTTATATGAAGCATTTCTTGCAATTTAAAAAATGCAGTATGAAATACATGTTTTTTAAAATATGCATTCTCAATAACTGGTTTTTGAATTTTATTTTGCTCATTTATAATAAGCGCTGTCATGAGCCTATCTCGATCTTTTTTCTCCCAAAAATAACTCCATTCTTTTTCCATAAAAATTGATACGTTGAAATATTGTAACAAATGGAATAGCGGTACCTGTCTCCTCTTACTTTCTTCGTATAACAATAGCTGAGGAAATGCATCTAAAAAAATAATCCAATTCGCTTCTTCATAAGTCAGAAACAAATGTTTTTTTACTGTTTGAGGTAAAACAGTAGCATAATACCTCCCTTTTAAATCAGTCATATTCCATCCCGCATTTCTCGAGACCATACTTGCTAAAAAAGCCCACCTAATTTCACTATTTCTCACATAATATTCTTGATAGGACTGTGTTCGAGAAATGTTGTCCATATTAGCTATTTCTATTTCCCTCTTCATGTTGTAAACGATTGTTTTTTCTTCTTTTGTACAAACCATATTTTTACGATATTGTTCAATTTTTTTATAATCATTCCATGTAAACATGAGCTAGTCATCATACCTTTCTTCAAAAAGGTCACATCTTTTTTCATTTTTTGTTATAATCACCTTTGTAAGTAATTCTTAACAAGTTGGGAGTGGACACACTATGACCATTCGTTACCCAAATGGAAAACGGTACAATCAAGCTTCACAACCTCATAAAACACCAATTAAAAAACATACTTATAGTAATAGAGGTATGTCCCTTGAAGAGGAATTAAATGAAACAAATGAATATTACTTAACCCATAATATTGCATGTGTACATAAAAAACCTACACCTCTTCAAATTGTAAAAGTAGATTACCCCGCTCGAAGTGCTGCAGTGGTAAAAGAAGCGTATTTTAAACAACCTTCTACAACAGATTACAACGGTGTATATAAAGGGAAATACATCGATTTTGAAGCGAAAGAAACAAAAAATAAAACCAGCTTTCCACTTCAGAACTTCCACCTTCATCAAATTGAACATATGAAGCAAGTAATCGCTCATAATGGGATTGCATTTGTTATTATTAAATTTACACTTTTTGATGAACTTTATTTATTAGATGCAAAACATATTATTGCATTTTGGAATCGTCAAAATACTGGTGGACGAAAATCGATTACGAAAGAAGAAATAGAAGAGCATGGATCTTTATTATCATGCGGTTATCACCCTCGGATTGATTATATCCGTGTACTAGACACGGTTTATTTTTCGTGATAGAGTCATCACTAAGGCTCTTTTTTCGACTTTTGGGGGAGAGAATGAAAGGTAGGAGAAAGTATAATGTCAGATAATTATCGTTCTCGTACAGAACGAAATCATGTAAAAAATCAAAAGGAAGAAACAAATAAAGAGAAAAAACCAAAGAAAAAAGGCTCCTTTTTTAAAAAATTCCTTATAGGTTGTCTACTTCTTGGTATCGTTGGTCTTGTAGCTGGCGTTTCCGCTTTCTTTGTTATGGTGAAGGACGCTCCAAAATTAGACAAATCAAAACTTGTCAATCCTTTATCAACAAAGTTTCTTGATAAGAATGGGAATTTTTTCTATGAATACGGTGCTGAAAAACGAACCCACGTTACGTATGATCAAATTCCAAAGGTAGTTGAAAGTGCATTCCTTGCAACTGAGGATTCACGTTTCTATGATCATAATGGAATTGATTTTAAACGAACTACAAAAGCAGTTATGGAAAATGTCACTGGAGGATTCGGATCTCAAGGTGGTAGTACGATTACACAACAAGTAGTCAAAAACTATTTTCTAACGATGGACAAAACTGCAAAGAGAAAAGTACAAGAATGGTACCTATCTTACAAATTAGAGCAACAATACTCTAAGCATGAGATTTTAGAAATGTACTTAAATAAGATTAACTTAGGTAACCGTTCATACGGTATTGCAACAGCAGCCAAAAAATATTATGACAAAGATTTAAAAGACTTACAGTTACATGAAGCTGCAATGCTTGCAGGTTTACCCCAAGGTCCTAATATTTATGATCCAACAAAAAAAGACAACGTTGAACGAGCTACCCAACGTCGTAACGTCGTATTATCATTAATGAATCGACATGGTTATATAACAAAAGATGAAATGAATAATGCAATGAAAATCCCTGTAACTGAGGGTCTTCAACCGGCTTCAGAAGTAACTGAGATGAAGTATCAAGCATTTTTAGATGCTGTTGTAAAAGAAGTTGAAAAAGAATATCCGGATATAAATATCGGTTCAGATGGTTTAACGATCCATACAACACTTGATCAAGATGCTCAAGATTACGCAGATAAAATTATGGATGGCAATCTTATTAAGTATCCGAACGATCAATTCCAAGGATCATTCGTATTTATGGATACACAGTCTGGAGAAGTTCGAGCAATTGGAGCTGGGCGTAAAGAAAGTAAGTCTACTTTCAAAGGTCATAATATGGCCATTGATTTAAAACGCCAAGTTGGTTCAACAATGAAACCAATTTTCGACTACGGTCCAGCAATTGAGAATTTACAATGGTCTACATACCATCAATTAAATGACTCAGAGTATACGTATTCCAATGGTAAAAAAATACGAAATGCAACAAATAGTTACAAAGGTGACGTTTCACTACGTGAAGCTTTGAAAAAATCATTAAACATTCCGGCTTTAAAAACAGCCCAAGCGGTTGGTCTTCCTAAATCACAAGCGTTTGCTGAAGACTTAGGCATGACATTTAAAGACGGCAAAACATATGAATCAACAGCAATTGGTAGTAACGATAGTTCTCCTTTACAAATAGCAGGGGCGTATGCCGCATTCGGTAATGACGGTGTGTATAATAAGCCTCACTTCGTAAAAGAAGTCATCTTCCCAGACGGGAAAAAGAAAAGCTTTAAACCGAAAGAACAACGTGCAATGCACGACTATACAGCTTACATGGTGACTGACGTTCTTCGTGACGTAGTAAAACCTGGTTCTGGTGGTACAGGTCCAACAGCATACGTTTCAGGTATAGACGTAGCAGGTAAAACAGGTACACAAAACTTTGATGAAGACGTTATTAAAAAATATGGTATTCCAGCTGATGCAAACAGAGATAGCTGGTTCGCTGGATATTCACCGCAATATACAATGGCTGTTTGGACTGGTTACGAAAAGGATGGTCCAGAAAATTACATTGGCGATCGCTCTACTAGAATTGCGCAACAAATGTTCCAAGTAATGATGAGCAAATTCGCTACAGATAAATCTCGTTTCGAACGCCCTTCTTCTGTACAAGAATTATATGGTGAATTGTACGTAAAAGGTGCTAAGAAAGATGCGGTTAAACAAATTAAAGTAGATGCACCTAGTGGTCTTAATGTCGCTTTCGATGGCGCTAGCACAGTTACACTAAACTGGTCTGGACCAGCAGAAGTTGATGCGTATGCAGCAAGCTATAAAGCAACTGATGGTTCAAGTGGTAGCCTATCAATAAGTGGTACGAAAGCTACTCTTAGTGGTATTAAACCAGGCGTTACTTACAGCTTCTCTGTAGTAGCGAAAAAAGGTAATGGAACAAGCCCTGCAGTTGGTGCATCCTTCACTGCACCTGGCGGAACTCCAGACCCGAAGAAAGCTGATGAAGAGGCTAAGAAGAAAGCTGACGAAGAGGCTAA
>NZ_JAKUFT010000132.1:0-6806 GCF_022663605.1 Bacillus cereus group sp. BfR-BA-01379 | reverse complement strand
AGTTCTTGACTTTTCATTATCGTCCATGTAGAATCATTTTTGGGCTCTTTAAAAAAGGACGATAATACTTTTAAAGTGTAAATATAAAAGAAAATTGCTCCCTACTTATTACTTTTTGTGATGAGGGGAGCAATTTTCTTTTTTGTTTTTTGTTTAGAAAATAAAAAGAGTCTAACAATAAGATGGATACAGTGTTATCTACATACGTTGCGCTTTGCAACGGTGATTATATAACAGCAAAATAGGAGGGAGCTTTTTCATGACTAAGTATATTTTTGTAACAGGCGGTGTAGTATCGTCTTTAGGAAAAGGTATTACAGCAGCATCTCTAGGAAGACTTTTAAAAAATCGTGGTTTAAACGTAACGATTCAAAAGTTTGATCCATACATTAACGTAGACCCAGGGACTATGAGCCCATACCAACACGGTGAGGTATTCGTAACAGATGATGGTGCAGAAACTGACTTAGACCTTGGTCACTATGAGCGTTTCATCGACATCAACTTAAACAAATACAGCAACGTAACAACAGGTAAAATTTACTCTTCAGTTCTTCAAAAAGAGCGTCGTGGTGAATACCTAGGAGGAACAGTTCAGGTTATTCCTCACATTACTAACGAAATTAAAGAGCGTGTATACCGTTCTGGTCGCGAAACAAACGCGGACGTTGTTATTACAGAAATTGGTGGAACTGTTGGTGACATCGAGTCTCTACCATTCTTAGAAGCAATCCGTCAAATTAAGAGCGACATCGGTCGTGACAATGTAATGTACATTCACTGTACGTTAATCCCGTACTTAAAAGCAGCGGGTGAAATGAAAACAAAACCAACGCAACATAGCGTTAAAGAGCTTCGCAGCTTAGGTATTCAACCAAATATTATCGTTGTTCGTACAGAATTGCCTGTTTCTCAAGATATGAAAGACAAGCTTGCATTATTCTGTGACATTGATACAAAAGCAGTTATCGAAGCACGCGATGCAGATACTTTATATGCGGTTCCATTATCTCTTCAAGAGCAAAATATGGACCAAATCGTTTGCGATCACTTAAAATTAGACAATCCAGCTGCAGATATGACAGAGTGGACTGCGCTAGTTAATAAAGTACGTAACCTTTCTAAGAAAACAAAAATTGCTCTTGTTGGTAAATACGTAGAGCTTCAAGATGCATACATTTCTGTTGTAGAAGCACTTCGTCATGCGGGTTATTCATTCGACACAGATGTAGAAGTGAAATGGGTAAATGCTGAACACGTAACACCAGAGAACGTACAAGAATTAGTTGGCGACACAGATGGTATCCTTGTACCTGGTGGATTCGGCGATCGTGGTGTAGAAGGTAAAATCGTTGCAATTCAATATGCTCGTGAAAACAAAGTACCATTCTTAGGAATTTGCTTAGGTATGCAACTTGCATCAATCGAATTTGCACGTAACGTATTAGGATTAGAAGGAGCTAACTCTTCTGAAATTAATCCTGACACACCTTATGCAATCATTGACTTATTACCAGAACAAAAAGATGTAGAAGACTTAGGCGGTACACTTCGTCTTGGCCTATACCCATGTAAGCTTGCTGAAGAAACAAATGCATACAGTGCTTACAATGAGCCGGTTGTATATGAGCGTCATCGTCATCGTTATGAGTTCAACAATCAATTCCGTCCGGATATGGAAAAAGAAGGATTTGTATTCTCTGGTACAAGCCCAGACGGCCGTCTAGTTGAAATCATTGAATTAAAAGATCACCCTTGGTTCGTGGCAGCACAGTTCCACCCAGAACTAGTTTCTCGTCCAAACCGTCCACAACCATTGTTCCATGACTTCGTAAGAGCTTCTATTACGAATAAAGAGAGCAAGTAATAAAAAAAAGCGCCTGAAATAGGGCGCTTTTTTTAATATTCATTTAACATTTCATCGATTGTAAATTTGATCCCATGATATGCAAATAAAGCTATCATTAAACTTGGGAATCCGTAGCGATTGCCTTCATCATCTGGAATAAGACCTTTTAACAGCTTTGTATCAATATGTACATCTGTATATTGTTCTAGCGATTCAGTACCTTCTTGAATAGCAGAGATACCGACAATAGAGTGTCCATCGGCTTGAAGTTTTTTTGCCATTGCTACAACTTCTTCATCTGTTGAAAATCGGCTAATAAGAAGTACACGATCTGCAGGAGTTACTTCTACTTCTTTACCATTTTCAAATAATCGTTTTGCCTGCTTCATTGGTTCAGCACCGAATAATGCTTCAGCCACAACGCCCTCCATTTCATTTGTACCATGTAAATAAATGAAACCATCACCAACTAATGCTTGAGCAAGTAGACGGGCGCTATCTTCTATATTCATTTCCTCTTTTTGAGAAACTCTGGAGAAATAACCACTTAATTGAGTTGAAAAAATTTTTAACATAATGTTACTCCCTTCGTACGTGTTTACCGGCTTTCATTATAGTTTATTTTTTTAGAAAGGTGAAATCGAAGGGTAGCATAACAAAATAGGAAACGGTAAAATAAGAAAGAATAGGAAGGAATTTGCCAAAGAATAGCGAAAATTAATCGTTAAGATATAAGAAGCTTTAAATCTTGTACTTACACAGAAAGGTTGGGAGTTATGGAAGGGAAAATTTTAATCGTTGATGATCAATATGGCATTCGTGTGTTATTACATGAAGTGTTCCAAAAAGAAGGTTATCAGACATTCCAAGCAGCGAATGGATTTCAAGCTTTAGATATCGTGAAAAAAGATAATCCAGATTTAGTAGTGTTAGATATGAAAATTCCAGGTATGGATGGTATAGAGATTTTAAAACATGTAAAGGAAATTGATGAGAGTATTAAAGTAATTTTAATGACTGCTTATGGAGAGCTTGATATGATCCAAGAAGCAAAAGATTTAGGAGCTTTAATGCACTTTGCCAAACCGTTTGATATTGATGAGATTCGTCAAGCAGTGAGAGAACAGCTTGCTATAGAGGCGTAAAAAATGAATTTTTTATAAAAAATATGGAAAAAAGCGTTTACATGGACTATTGAGCAGGTGAATACGGTTGAGTTTTTGAGTACAAGTTGTTATCCTATTGAGTGTAGAAAAAAGTCCGGTATGTAAATATACATATTTTACCTTATTCTGGTCATACTACCAGCGATAAGAACTTATCGGATACAAAAAACGTTTTTTAGGAGGATTCACCATGCCTTTAGTTTCTATGAAAGAAATGCTAAACACAGCACTAGAAGGAAAATACGCAGTTGGTCAATTCAACATGAACAACTTAGAGTGGACTCAAGCTATCTTAGCTGCTGCGGAAGAAGAAAAATCTCCTGTAATCCTAGGTGTATCTGAGGGTGCAGCTCGTCATATGACTGGTTTCAAAACAGTTGTAGCTATGGTTAAAGCTTTAATCGAAGAAATGAACATCACTGTTCCTGTAGCGATTCACCTTGACCATGGTTCAAGCTTCGAAAAATGTAAAGAAGCAATCGATGCAGGTTTCACATCTGTAATGATCGACGCTTCTCACCACCCATTCGAAGAAAACGTTGAAACTACTAAAAAAGTAGTAGAATACGCACACGCTCGTAACGTATCTGTTGAAGCTGAGCTTGGAACAGTTGGCGGACAAGAAGACGACATCATCGCTGAAGGCGTAATTTACGCTGATCCAGCAGAGTGTAAGCACCTTGTTGAAGCAACAGGTATCGATTGCCTAGCTCCAGCTTTAGGTTCTGTACACGGTCCTTACAAAGGTGAGCCTAACTTAGGATTCGCTGAAATGGAACAAGTTCGTGACTTCACTGGTGTACCTTTAGTATTACACGGTGGTACTGGTATCCCAACTGCTGATATCGTAAAAGCTATCTCTTTAGGTACTTCAAAAATTAACGTAAACACTGAGAACCAAATCGAGTTTACAAAAGCTGTTCGTGAAGCATTAAGCAAAGACCAAGAAGTTTACGATCCTCGTAAATATATTGGACCTGGCCGCGACGCTATTAAAGCAACTGTTGCTGGTAAAATGCGTGAATTCGGTTCTAACGGTAAAGCGTAAGAATAAAATTCCGTTTTGGAAACCGTCTAGTCTTTTAGACGGTTTCCTTTCGTTGTATAATGAAAGCGTGAACAAGTCTAAAGATTTTTATCATTTTGTTTTTGAAATAGAAAATAATGTGCATAGTCCTATTAATAAATGTGATAATGTATCTAAATTGATAAAGCAAATTCGATAAATAGTTAATCTTTATCTATTCGTACTAAGGGAGAAATGAAGATAATGGTTTCCTATTTATTGAGTGTTAGGGTGGAAAGAGTGATTGAGATTCTTAAGGGGAGCTTTCTATAAAGATATAGAAAGTAAATACATTCACAAGAAGGGAGCTCAATATGGAAAAATTGCTAATTGAAGGCGGAAGAGCTTTAAATGGAACAATTCGAGTGAGTGGTGCAAAGAACAGCGCCGTTGCACTAATTCCAGCGACAATTTTAGCAGATACTCCAGTAACTATTGGTGGTGTCCCTAATATTTCGGACGTGAAAATGTTAGGAGACTTGCTAGAGGAAATTGGAGGAAGAGTAACTTATGGACAGGAGGAAGAGATGGTAGTCGATCCTTCTAACATGGTTGCAATGCCTTTACCGAATGGAAAAGTGAAAAAATTGCGTGCTTCTTATTATTTAATGGGTGCGATGCTTGGCCGTTTTAAAAAAGCTGTTATTGGGCTTCCAGGTGGATGTCATTTAGGACCGAGGCCGATTGATCAGCATATTAAAGGGTTTGAAGCGTTAGGTGCACATGTTACGAATGAACAGGGTGCGATTTATTTAAGAGCAGATGAATTGCGCGGGGCACGTATTTATTTAGATGTTGTTAGTGTAGGAGCTACGATTAATATTATGCTAGCAGCTGTGCGAGCGAAAGGTAGAACTGTTATTGAAAACGCAGCAAAAGAACCAGAGATTATTGATGTAGCTACATTGTTAACAAGCATGGGTGCACGTATTAAAGGTGCTGGCACAGATGTAATTCGAATTGATGGTGTGGATTCATTGCACGGTTGTCATCACACGATCATTCCGGATCGTATTGAAGCGGGTACGTATATGATTTTAGGAGCTGCATCAGGAGGAGAAGTAACGGTTGATAATGTTATTCCTCAACATTTAGAGTCAGTTACAGCGAAGTTAAGAGAAGCTGGTGTCCAAGTTGAAACGAACGATGACCAAATTACAGTGAACGGTAATAGAAGGTTAAAAGTAGTTGATATAAAAACACTTGTATATCCAGGATTTCCAACAGATTTACAACAGCCATTTACGACGCTTTTAACAAAGGCACACGGAACAGGTGTTGTAACAGATACGATTTACGGCGCGCGCTTTAAACACATTGATGAGTTACGTCGTATGAATGCACAAATTAAAGTAGAAGGTCGTTCGGCAATTGTAACTGGTCCTGTTTTATTGCAAGGTGCAAAAGTGAAAGCGAGTGATTTGCGAGCTGGAGCAGCCCTTGTTATTGCAGGATTAATGGCGGATGGAATTACAGAGGTAACCGGACTTGAGCATATTGATCGAGGTTATGAAAATATAGTAGACAAGCTTAAAGGTCTTGGTGCAAACATTTGGCGAGAACAAATGACAAGTCAAGAAATTGAAGAGATGAAGAACGCATAAGTGATACTTCCGCAAGGGGGAAGCGAAGCATCACTGCTTGCGGAAGTATACTTTGTAGAGAAACATGGTTCACAAAATACGGCAGAAATATAAAGACTTAAAGGAGAGGGATTATCGTGGAAAGAAGTTTATCTATGGAGTTAGTACGTGTAACAGAGGCTGCAGCATTATCATCAGCGCGTTGGATGGGGCGCGGGAAAAAGGATGAGGCAGACGGTGCAGCAACATCAGCTATGCGTGACGTATTTGATACAATTCCGATGAAAGGTACAGTTGTCATTGGTGAAGGTGAAATGGATGAAGCGCCAATGCTATATATCGGAGAAAAATTAGGTACAGGATATGGTCCACGTGTAGACGTTGCAGTTGATCCTTTAGAAGGGACAAACATCGTGGCAGCTGGTGGGTGGAATGCTCTTGCTGTTATTGCAATTGCAGATCACGGTAATTTGTTACATGCTCCTGACATGTACATGGATAAAATCGCGGTTGGCCCAGAAGCAGTTGGGGCGGTCGATATTGATGCGCCTATTATCGATAACTTACGTGCAGTTGCGAAAGCGAAAAATAAAGATATTGAAGATGTTGTAGCGACAGTTTTAAACCGTCCACGTCATCAAGCGATTATCGAAGAAATTCGTAAAGCTGGTGCTCGCATTAAATTGATTAACGATGGAGATGTGGCTGGAGCAATTAACACTGCATTTGATCGTACAGGTGTAGACATTTTATTCGGCTCTGGTGGAGCACCTGAGGGTGTATTAGCAGCAGTTGCATTAAAATGTTTAGGTGGAGAGATTCACGGAAAACTATTACCACAAAACGAAGCTGAATTAGCTCGTTGTAAAAAAATGGGTATTGAAGATATAAATCGTATCCTACGTATGGAAGACTTAGTAAAAGGTGACGACGCAATCTTTGCAGCAACAGGCGTAACAGACGGAGAACTATTACGCGGCGTTCAATTTAAAGGTAGCGTAGGAACAACACAATCCCTTGTTATGCGTGCAAAATCAGGCACAGTACGCTTCGTAGACGGGCGTCATAGCTTGAATAAAAAACCGAACTTGGTTATTAAATAAAAAGTGCAATCGGCTCGTTCAGAATCGCAGGGCATTGGA
>NZ_JAKUFT010000131.1:0-6911 GCF_022663605.1 Bacillus cereus group sp. BfR-BA-01379 | reverse complement strand
TGTTCTATCTTTAATTTAGGTAAACTTAATAAAATACCGTTATAGTTATCTTCTTGTAATCCTTGAATTCGCGCATGATGTGCAGACACAACTTTGCTATTATTTAAGAAGATTACAGGCGGGTCTTCACTTAACTCTTGATATAACTTTTTATAAATTTCTTTTCTCTTTTCAATATCCAACGTTTCTAATGCTTGCTTAGCTAATTCATCTACTTTCGGATTATAATATCCATCATAATTTCGTTTACTTGTTGAAACAAACTCCTCAATCGTTCCACTCGGATCATCAATCATTGGCGTAGATACCATCGCCAAATCATAATCACCTTTTATCACTTTTGAAATCATCGTATTAAAGTCCATATATTCTGGGTTAAACTCTACACCGAGCTTTTTATAATCTTCCTTCATCACAGGAATCATTACATCATTTATTTTACTTGCTGATGAGGCAAAATAACTTACTTTCAGTTTTTGTCCGTCCTTTTCACGAATTCCATCCGAACCAGCTTTCCACCCAGCCTCATTCAGTAGTTTCTTCGCTTTCTCTAAATTATACTCATATTTATTAATACCCTCTTCTGTATACGCCCAAGAAACTGGCGTAATCGGTACATTAACGAGTGACGCATATCCTTGGAAATACGTATCAATAACCTTTTGACGCTCTAATCCATAAATAAATGCTTGGCGGACACGTTTATCTTTAAAGTGTGGCTTTTTATAATTCATTTTAATGTAGCCGTAAGAGCTTCCTGTATATACATTAATATTAGCAAAACCTAAATCCTTTAACTGTTCAATCGTCTCCGCGTTTGTCGTAAAACCATCATAATCTACTTCCCCGGCTTGAAATTGTTGTAGCTTCGTATCACCTTTTGTAATTTTATAAATAAAATGCTCAATCTTCGGCTTTCCTTCAAAATAACTTTCATTTGCTACAAATCGAACTTCTTGACCAGGAATATATTTATCCAATTTATAAGCTCCTGCTCCCAGCGGCTTCCCATACAATTCTTTTAAATACTCCAAGTGTCCTTGCTTATACTCTTTCCCGTAATAAGCTTTTGAAATTACTTCTCCGCCAATTAACGATAATGTTTGGGCATTTACCTTTTCAGTTGTAATTTTAATTGTTTTCGAATCTACAACCTGAATTCCCTCAATAGAATTCGCTTTTCCTTCTTTATATGCTTGCCCACCTTTTATTGCTGTTTGACTTATATCAGTCGCACCACTATAAGTTGGATCATGTAATAACGTTAATGTAAATGCTACATCATCTGCAGTTAACGGTGTACCATCACTAAACTTTAAATCATCTTTCAAATGGAATGTATATGTAAGCTGATCCTCCGAAACATCCCACTTCTTCGCTAAAATTGGAATTGGTTTTCCTTCCTTATCAAGTCCAATAAGAGGGGCAAAGATAGCTTGTGTTATGTTACCATCCCATCCATTCTCCATAAAGTGCGGAAGGAATATCCCTCCAGGACTTGGCATTCCAACTACAAAAGTATCTTTTCTTTCTTTTATTTTTGTAGGACTTTTTGCTTTGTCGCTTGCTTTAATAAACTCATCTTTTACTTTTGGTACGCTCCCGGCTTCATTTGTACTTGCTTCCTCTTGACCACATCCGGCTAGTAATACTGATACACTAAGAAATGTAGCAAGTGCTCCTTTAAAAGCATTTTTCATTAGATGCTCACCTTTACCTTCCTAATTTTTAACGATGTAGGAACATAGCCCCCTTCCTGTAACTATCTTTATTTTTCCTATAAAAATAGTATGAATTAATTTCAAGATTATTCCTTTCCTTTCACCATGTCAATTGTTCTCTTTTATTTCGTATTAAAAAATTAAAAATCCACTTCTATTCGTTCAGTATGGGACATAGAATACTAATAACCAATTACCAAAAAGGGGGCGAAAATATGGACAACCTATTCCAATACGTCCTGCACTACGTATTATTAACAATTATGATAGTCGGGGCGCTATTACTATTCCCATTCTTCCCAAAGTTCGTCCTCTTTTTAGCTTTTTTTATTATGCTCGGGATCGCCATTATCATTTCAACAAGAGAAGATACGACACAAAAAGAAAACAGAGTTCAGCGCGTAAAGCTGTAACTCTGTTTTTTTGTTTTCAATCACGAATCGCCGTTCACATGCTTATGTCTCGGGAAATAATTTATCAATCCAAAAAGCTCCCAATACCTTTTATGTTTCACACCCTATGCAAATTATGGATCAAAGATGTATCAACATTACTGTTTCACGTGAAACACAACTTTTATTTATCTCTTAAAGTATCCATATAAAAAGCGAATTCCTTCAGTAAAACTGAAAGGAATTCGCTTCCCACTTTTTACTCCACAATATTCCCTAACTCATTATATAACTCCGCTCGTAACAACTCTTGCTTCGCTTTTTCCACATACAATTGTTCAAGCATTTCAATATCAACTACATGTTCCATCTTACACTCAAGCGTATATATATCTTCTTCTACACGCATTAACTCGGTTTCAATCTCCTCAACATTCCTAACTTCTTTCTTTTTTATAGGAGCTATTTCAATCCTTTTTCTTCCTTGGCGTTGCTGCTTTATTACTTGCGTCTCAAGTTTTTCTTCCCACTTTTGACGCGCCCATGCATAGTTCCCTGCAAACTCAAATAATTTACGCTCATCAATCCAATACGTCTTTTCAAATAACTTATTTAAAAAATAACGATCATGTGAAACAGCTAGAATCGTCCCATTATATTGCTCAAGAGCTTCCTCTAAAACTTCCCTTGATTCAATGTCGAGATGGTTTGTCGGCTCATCTAAAATTAAAAAATTGATATCTTGATACATAAGTTGCGCAAGCCTTAATCTCATTTTTTCTCCACCGCTCAGTTGCGTTACTTTCTTAAACACCGCTGGACCATAAAATAAAAACTTAGCTAATATATGTCTCGCTTCTCCCTCTGTTACAGCTACATATTCCCTGAAAGCTTCTAATACATTACTCTTCACATTTCCGTACGCATGCTGTGATAAATAACCGATTTTCACACTACTACCAATTCGAATTTCACCAGCGTCTGGTTCTATTTCTTCTAATAGTAATTTTAGTAGCGTTGTCTTTCCTGTACCATTACGACCGACGATCGCCGCACGCTCTTGAAAACGAACATGTAAATTCGCTTCATTAAATAAAGGATGGCCAGCAAACCCTTTACTCACTTCTTTCATTACAACAACATCTTTCCCACTTCTCTCTTGCCCTTCAAACTGAAGCCCCATTTGTTTTCGTTCTAAAATAGGTTTCTTTAGTTTCTCTATACGTTCCAGTGCGCGTTCCATACTTCTCGCTCTCTTATGCAATCCTTCATTCGGAGGATTCGCCTGATTTGCCCATTCACGTAGTCGCTTAATTGCTTCTTTCATTTTCTTTATTTTCTTTTGCTGTTCTTGATAAGCCTGGAACTCCTGCAGCAACCGTTCTTCCTTTTCCTCAACAAACTGAGAATAGTTTGTATGATACACGTGAATCTCTCCATCTTCTAAATCAAAAATCTTCGTTACAACTTCATCAAGGAAATAGCGATCATGTGAAATAACCATAACCGTTCCATTGTATTCTTTTAAAAATTGTTCTAGCCATTCTACGGCGAATAAATCTAAATGATTGGTTGGTTCATCTAATAGAAGTAGATCTGGTTTCTGCAATAGCATATATGCAAGACTTATCTTTGTTTGTTCCCCACCACTTAACTCCAGAAATGATCGAGGAAATAGTTCTGTCACCTGTAGACCATTTGCTACCTTCATCAAATTCGCTTCTATTTCATAGCCACCAAGGAACGCAAACTTTTCTTGAGTTACTCCGTATCTCTCCATTAATTTTTGTAAAGCAGACGGTTCTCGTTCTTCCGCCATATCTTTTTCTAAAGTACGCATCTCTCTTTCTAATTCCTTTTCTGCTTTAAAAGCCGAACTCAGTACATCATATACAGTCATATCCTCATCAAATTTCGGAATTTGTGCCACATGACCAATACATGTACCTTTCTTCATATGAATGGCTCCTGCATCTAAACTTTCCATTCCAGTTAGAAGCTGAAAGATTGTTGTCTTCCCACTACCGTTACGACCAACTAATCCAACACGTTCACCATTCTTTATTTCAAGCGATATATTTTCAAATATGATGTTTCCACCAAAAGATTTCGTTACATTATTTACACTACAAATTGTCATTTTCCGTACTCCTTTCAATATAAAAAACCATGGGAAAGAAACATTCCCCATGGTTTTCGACATAGAAAAAGGAAGCAAAATAGCTCCCTTTTCACACGTTTATTAAAAATGGGTGAAGAGATTTCTATCGTTCAATAGCTACTATGCAATTGTTAAAAAAGGACAGACGTATCCCGTTAACAACTACATCATGAAAAATCGCACGACAAAAATAGATATAATCTAAAAATTTGGCACGTGCAGCTAAAGAACGTTTCATCTCATTCACCCCTTTCGTACGGAATTTAATACTTACTTCTTTATTATACTTTCCCATTTCATGTTTGAATAGTCATTTTTCTGAAAATAATGAAGATAGACTAAACATTTCAATAAGTGACATCAAATCTTACAAAACTGTTATGTTCACGTAATGGAAAGCGATAGTACGAAAAGATGCCTCCCTATACAATAAAGATGCAAACAAGAGAGACAACAAAAGGAGGAAACAATCATGATGAAAGAAATCGTAAAAGCAATCTTTGAGGTATTAGTGAACGGACAAGCAGTTGTAAAAGAACTAAACGAACTATAAAAAGGAGTGAGAGAATATGATGAACATGGTAAAAATGATTTTACACGCTCTAGTTGATGCAAAAGCAGTTAGCCAAGAATTAAACCAACAATAAAAAAGGGGTAAACGAATATGAAGAAAGCCATTATTGTAATAGCGAGTACAGCAATTGCCTTATACACAATAAAAAATAGAAAAAAGAAACATAATAAAAACGATCTATATTATCCATACACATTATTAAAGAAAAAATAAAAGACAAGGTACCCTGTTGTAATGAGGATATCTTGTCTTTTATTTTTCCTATTCCCTTTAAAGGATTTCCTTCTTCTTTTCACGAATGTATTAAGCGGGATTTTTACACACATTTTAAAGGGGCATATATACAAATGGATACACAACAACTATACTTTTTAAACGATATCGGCAAACAAAAACCAGAAAGCATCCGGAATAGAAGCGCTGCATGTCCTTTTTGTGACAGAGAAAATTTAACAGATATTTTAGCAACTGAGGGCTCGATTATTTGGCTGGAAAACAAATTTCCTACATTAAAAGATACATTTCAAACGGTGCTAATCGAAACCGATAATTGTGAAGATCATATTGCGACATATACAGAAGAACATATGAGATCACTAATTCGTTTCTCGATTAAACATTGGTTAGGCTTACAGAAGAATGAAGAATTCACATCTGTGATTTTATACAAAAATCACGGGCCATTCTCAGGCGGAAGTTTGCATCATGCACACATGCAGATTATCGGAATGAAATATGTAGACTATCTCGGTAACGTAGAACAGGACAACTTCCGAGGAGTAATTGTACAAAAAAACGAACGCATTGAACTCAATATTTCAGATCGTCCTATTATCGGTTTTACAGAATTTAATATCATCATTGAAGATATTGGATGCATAGATGAACTAGCAAATTATATTCAGCAAACTGTACGGTACATACTGACAGATTTCCATAAAGGATGTAGTAGTTATAACTTATTCTTCTATTACTTAAATGGAAAAATCATTTGTAAAGTTGTTCCTAGGTTTGTCGTTTCACCATTGTATGTAGGATATAAAATACCGCAAGTTTCTACAAAACTAGAAGACGTGAAAATACAACTAGCGGCGTATTTCACAAAACAAGACGACGCAATTATTCACAAAAAATAGAGTAGGTATAGAAAACCTACTCTTTTATTACACCTTTATTTCGATAGTACACATCTTCTAATCCGATGTTATACTTCATGTTATTATCCGTCCACTCTGGACCCAGATTACCTGGCCATCCAGATGTATTTGCTACATATTTTAGTAATGCAAAATCCGTCAAACCTTTCTGCACCCCGCGCTTATACCCTTTCATTAAATGCGGCATTGCAATTTGCGCATTTTTGTGCGGATCTTTCAACTCTTCATCAGTTAAATGATCTGGTGCAAGTCCACCACCACGGTGCAATTGAAACAATCCGAATGAAGTTCCGTTATCTCCAACACTTCTTGGATTTAACCGGCTTTCATGTTCGGCAATTGTAAGAGGTATCCATTCCGGAAGATTGACTTTCTTTGCTTCCTCTATAATAATTTGTTTCATCTGTTTTGCTTCTTCTGAGTCAACATAGCTTGTCTCATTCACTAACTTGCCCATTCCTTCAGACTTTCCTTGGAAATATAAGTACACCCCAAGAACAACTAAAAATCCTACAAAGAATTTCTTCACTACCTCTACCTCTTTCTCCGCTGAAATTTGTCCCCTTTCAGCCTTCTTCCCTTTACAATTACCCACACTCTATCATTCTCTTACCCTTTTATCATAGCAAATAATTACACATATTATCATCATGCTTTAGACCGATTTTGTGAAAAAACAGCTGGTAAATACGTACAAAAATGTAACTTTCATAGACTACAACGTATTTCTTGTATATAATTGTAAATTGAACTCTACATATAGAATAGGAGCAGACCAAATGAAAAAGTGCATAATACTCTTGTTCAGTATTTTACTTCTTGTCCCTATCCACACCTCTGCACAAACATCATCAAAACCAAAAGTACTTGTTTTATACAGTACAAAAGACGATAAAATTACAAATA
>NZ_JAKUFT010000130.1:0-6994 GCF_022663605.1 Bacillus cereus group sp. BfR-BA-01379 | reverse complement strand
GCCAGGATCAAACTCTCCAATAAAGTTAGTTTGTCTAGCATCTAAAAATAAAAATTGACGTTTCACGTTGTTTGTTTCGTTCAGTTTTCAAAGAACTTGTCTGTCGCTCAGAAGCGACTTTATTAATATAACATTTCATTATATTTTCGTCAACAACTTTTTTCAATAAGTTGTTTTTCGTTTGTTTTGCTTGTTACCTTTCGTGGCAACGAATATAAATATACCAGTTTGATTATTAAAATGCAATAGTTTTTCTAATAAAATTTTTAACTTAGTAAAAAAGTATAAAAACAGCATATTTCTTCTATATAAATATAATTTCTTGCGCCATCAAGAACTACTATCCCCATGTAACTCTTACTCAAATAAAAAAAGCTTTGGAGAAATCTCCAAAGCTTAGTCTTGTTTATGACGCATGGCAGGGAATAATAATACATCACGAATAGATGGCGCATTCGTTAATAGCATAACAAGACGATCAATACCAATTCCTAGTCCACCTGTAGGAGGCATACCGTACTCAAGAGCTTCAATATAATCATCATCCATCATGTGGGCTTCATCATTACCTTGTTCACGCTCTTTTAGTTGCGCTTCAAAACGTTCTTTTTGATCAATCGGATCATTTAGCTCAGTGAATGCATTTGCATGTTCACGTGCAACGATAAATAATTCGAAACGATCTGTGAATCGTGGATCTTCGTCATTCTTTTTCGCAAGTGGCGAAATTTCTACCGGATGACCGTAAATAAACGTTGGTTGGATTAATTTATCTTCTACTTTTTGTTCGAAGAATTCGTTTATAATGTGACCAACTTCCATCGTATCCTTAATACCTACATTATGTTCTTTTGCAAGTTCACGCGCTTCTTCTACACTCATTGGATTCCAGAAATCTGCTCCAGAGTGTTCTTTAATCGCATCTACCATATGAAGACGTGTCCATTCTGGCTCTAGATTAATTTCATAATCACCATATTGGATTGTTGTTGTACCTAGTACTTGCTTCGCAATATGAGCAACCATATTTTCTGTTAGTTTCATAATATCTTTATAATCAGCATACGCCTCATATAATTCAATCATTGTAAACTCTGGGTTATGGCGAGTTGATACACCCTCATTACGGAATACACGACCGATTTCATAAACTTTTTCTAATCCACCCACAATAAGGCGTTTTAAATGAAGTTCAATTGCGATACGCATGTATAATTCCATATCTAACGCATTATGGTGTGTAATGAAAGGACGCGCAGAAGCTCCACCTGCAATTGCATGCATCATAGGTGTTTCCACTTCAAGGTAACCATTGTCATCTAAGTATCTTCTCATTTCACGAATGATCTTACTACGAGTAACGAATGTTTCACGGCTTTCCATACTTGTAATTAAATCTAAGTAACGTTGACGGTAGCGTTGTTCAACATCTTTTAACCCATGATATTTATCCGGTAATGGACGAAGAGATTTCGTTAATAGTGTAAAGCCCGTTGCTTTCACTGAAAGTTCTCCAACGTTTGTTTTGAATACTTTACCTTCAATACCTACTAAGTCACCTAAATCTGCTGTTTTAAATAATTCGTACTCTTCATCTCCAACAGCATCTTTACGAACATAAATTTGAACTTGTCCATGTAAATCTTGAATATGTGCAAATCCAGCTTTTCCTTTACCGCGTTTTGTCATAATACGACCAGCGATAGAAACAGAGATTTCTTTCTCTTCTAATTCCTCTTTAGAGAACTCTCCATATAAGCTTAATAAGTCATTTGTTGCATTTGTACGTTCAAATCGTTTACCGAACGGATCGATTCCTTGCTCACGTAAGTTATGTAACTTTTCACGACGAACAAGCAATTGGTCGTTTAATTCTTCGTGGTTCATGTTATCCATGGTATTGATATCACTCCAGCTCTATTAATTTTTACAATATATACAGTATAGCATTTTCTACTCAACTAGAAAAACTGCCAGCAACTAGCTGGCAGTTCTTCTTTCTTTCACGTAATTATAGGAAGTGTATAGAAGAATGTCAATCTTCCCTATCTATTATTAACCAACGTGAATTGTTTGTTGTTTCACTTCTACTTCTTCTACAAATGCACCTAATACATTCGCAAGGTCTTCACGCGTATTACAAGCATTGATTCCATTACGTACAGTTGCATTACCACGAACACCCTTTAAGTACCAAGCTGCATGCTTTCTCATTTCTCTTACAGCGACATTTTCGTTCTTTAAATCGATAAGACGATCTAGATGCAACATACATACGTCAATTTTCTCGCGCACTGTCGGTTCCGGCATTAATTCACCTGTCTCTAAATACTTTACCGTACGATAAATCATCCACGGGTTCCCAAGGGCAGCGCGACCAATCATAACACCATCTACACCAATTTCATCAAGCATGCGCTTTGCATCTTGTGGTGTTTCGACATCACCATTTCCGATAACCGGGATATTTACAGCTTGCTTTACTTGTTTAATAATATCCCAATCCGCTTTCCCTTCATACATTTGTACTCGTGTACGCCCATGAACCGCTACCGCTTGTCCGCCAGCACGCTCAACAGCTTTCGCATTCTCAATTGCAAAAATATGATCTGCATCCCAACCAATACGCATCTTAACTGTAACCGGCTTTTCAACAGCATCTACAACTGCCGCTACCATTTCATATATTTTATTCGGGTCTAAAAGCCACTTTGCTCCCGCATCACACTTAATGATTTTCGGTACTGGGCACCCCATATTAATATCAATAATGTCTGCTGTCGTATATTTATCTACATATTTCGCAGCATCTACAAGAGTTTCTTTCTCTCCGCCGAAAATTTGTAAACTTAATGGCTTTTCTCTTTCATCAATATATAACATATCTAATGTTCTTTTGTTATTAAGCAATATCGCTTTATCACTTACCATCTCAGCACAAACTAGTCCTGCACCAAATTCTTTTACTGTCAAACGGAATGCAGAATTACACACTCCCGCCATCGGTGCTAATACAACCGGGTTTTTCATCTCAATATTTGCGATCTTTAACACTCGACTTACTCCTTCCTTCATAGTCACTTTGGCATTAATTCCTCCACCGAAACCTTCAATGCCTTAGCAACTTCTACTACAAAATCTTGGGAAGGCGATCGATTCCCTCTCTCAACTTCACCTAAAACAGATACAGATACCCCTAACTCTTTAGCAAAACCTTCTTGCGTATAGCCTTTTAGCTTTCGAAAAGCACGAATGCGTCTTCCCCATTTTTCTGCTTCCATACCGTTACTCCCTCTCGCCTTTTCATTTCTTCTACTTGTGAACGTGAAATGTTTTGTTTAATATCTTGATTAATCTCTAACAACGGAACGATAACAAAAGCTCTTTCGAACATCCGCGGATGCGGAACAATAAGATTCTCTGCTTCAATATTTTCTTGATTATATAGTAAAATGTCAAGGTCGATGGTCCTCGGACCCCATCTGATTTCCCTTTTTCTTCCTAAATCATTCTCTACTCTTTGCGTAACCTTCAATAACTCTTGCGGTGATAAATTGGTAGAAATTTTTACAACTAAATTTAAAAAGCAACTTTGGTCAGTATAACCAACTGGTTCCGTTTCATATACAGACGAAACATCCTCAACTTGGATATAAGGATTTTTATTTAGAAACTGAATCGCTTCAGTTAAATACGTGTGACGTTCTCCGATATTTGAGCCTAATGCAATGTAAGCTATATTATTCATGGACGCCCTCTCGTAATTTCCACTGCTACAGCACGATAATGCCCAGGTATCGGCGGATCTGGTTTGATTACTTTAATTGTACAACGGCAAATACTCTCATATTGTTTCAATATATCTGCAGCAATATTTTCAGCGATACTCTCTACAAGCTTATACGTTCTATCTTCAACAACTTTTCTACATAATTCGAAAAGCTCTCCATAATTGACAGAATACTCTAAGTCATCACTTTCCCCTGCCCGCTTCAAATCCAATTCCACCGTTAAGTCCACTTTAAATCTCTGACCCAATTTATTTTCCTCTGGGAATACACCATGATAACCGTAAAACTCCATATCATGAACATAGATTTTATCCAATTACTTTCCCCCCTTACCAATCATCGCGTCCATCATCATAGCCATACGTGACATTTCCTTCACATCATGAACACGAACAAATTCACAGCCCTTTTCAATACCGAGACAAACGGTAGCTCCCGTTCCCTCAAGACGTTCCTCTACCGGTAAATCTAGCACATGCCCAATAAAGGACTTTCTTGAAGTACCTAACAGCACTGGGTAACCTAGTACGTTTAACTGTTCTAAATTACGCATCGCTTCTAAATTTTGTTCAGGTGTTTTAGCAAAACCGATGCCTGGGTCTAAAATGATATTCTCATCTCGCACACCAGCATTTTTAGCAATTTTAATACTGTCATATAAATCAGCAACCATATCAGCCATTAAATTGCGATAATTCATGTTATCGCGATTATGCATTAAAATAATAGGTACATCGTAATGAGCTGCAACTTCAGCGATTTTCGGTTCCGCCTTCGCTCCCCAAACGTCATTAATAATATGAGCACCAGCTTCGATTGCTTGTTTTGCAACTTCAGCTTTATACGTGTCGATAGAAATAGGCAATTTTACTTCTTTTGAAACTGCCTGAATCATCGGAACAACTCGCTTTATTTCTTCTTCCACTGATACTTTAGCAAAACCCGGACGAGTAGATTCACCGCCGATATCAATAATATGAGCACCTTCATCTCGCATTTCTTTCGCATGGCGCACCGCAGCCTCTACCTCGTTGTAACTCCCACCATCAGAAAACGAATCTGGCGTTACATTTAAAATCCCCATAATTAAGGTTTTTTCATTTAAGTTCAATGTATATTCGCCGCAGCGCAAATCATAATCCCACTTCAAACTACACATCTCCTCTTCACAATTCATTTCTGCTCCACAATTTCTCTCTCTGCATTTCATAAAGACTCATAAACCTTTTTGTAACCATACCTACTTTACCCGGGAAATCTCGTCCCTCTACATGATAAAGTGGAACAATTTCTTGAATCGAGTTTGTCACGAAAACTTCATCAGCTGAAAGTAATTCATCTTTTGTAAAGAAACCTTCCTTTACTTCTATACCTAACTCTTCAGCAACCTTTATAATAAACGCACGAGTGATACCATTTAAAATCCCTGTTTTTAGCGAAGGTGTATATAAAATATCGCCTTTTACGAAAAAGAGATTCGAAACAATACCCTCTGCAACATAACCTGTTTCAGTAAGGAAAATCCCTTCCTTATTCACAACATTTCCAATTTCACGTTTCCCTAAAATGTTATTTAAAAAATGATGAGACTTCAAGCGAGACGCACCCTCTGGTGTATTTCGCACTTGCTTTAAAACAACCCCTTCTTTTTCCACTACATCTCCCGGGGCTGCTAAAGGTTTTATAAAAACAACAACAGACGGCTCTTCATACATTTCCGTTTGCAACCCAATTTCATCTATACCCGCTGATACATTAAAACGGACATACGCATGCTCTAATTCATTCTCCACGAGTAGGTTCTTCAAAATAAGCAATACTTCATCTTTCGTCATTGTCCATTTGATTTGCAATGTATTCAGTGCATCTATTAAACGATCATAATGATCATCCAATAAGAACGGATGACCATTATAAATACGAAATGTCTCAAAAACCCCAAGGCCATATAAATAGCCATGATCATAAGGAGAAATTCTCGCTTCACTTGCTTCTACATACTCACCATTTACGTAAATTAACACGATGTCACACTTGGACTGTATTTATGAATGAAATTCTGCAACAACTCTTTCCCGTGGGAAGTCATAATTGATTCCGGATGGAACTGTACACCTTCAATTGGTAATGTTGTATGACGGAGTGCCATAATTTCCCCTTCTTCTGTCCAAGATGTTACCTCTAAGCAATCAGGTAACGTCTCTTTCTTAACGATAAGGGAATGATAGCGCGTCGCAGTAAACGGATTAGGAATATCCGAAAAAATCGTCTTTCCGTCATGATGCATAAGCGACGTTTTTCCATGCATTAAGCGCTCGGCACGAACAACCTCTCCACCGAATACTTGCGCAATGGATTGATGCCCAAGACAAACCCCAAAAATCGGAATCTTTCCAGCAAAGTATTGAATAACCTCCATACTAATACCTGCTTCATTAGGACTACACGGACCTGGCGAAATCATTAAAAAGTCTGGTTTCATATTCTCAATATCTGAAATGGTCACTTCATCGTTACGTTTAACAACAAGCTCTTGTCCAAGTTCTCCTAGAAACTGCACTAAATTAAATGTAAAAGAATCATAATTATCAATCATTAATATCATTTCTCTCACCTAACCGTTTCTTCACTACGTTCTTTTGCACGCCATAAAGCAATCGCCTTTTTTAACGACTCTTTATATTCATTTTCCGGATTTGAATCAATTACAATTCCCGCTCCTGCTTGTACATGAGCTTTTCCATCTTTAGCAAGAAGTGTTCTAATTACAATATTCAATTCTGTATCTCCAGAATAACCGATCCAACCAATTGAACCTGTATAAATCCCTCTGCGAACAGGTTCTAATTCTTCAATAATTTCCATCGTACGTATTTTCGGGGCACCAGTAATTGTTCCCCCAGGGAATACAGCCTTCACTAAATCAAAAGCATCTTTATCTTCATCCACCTCACCACGCACATTAGAAACAATATGCATTACATGTGAGTATTTCTCGATTACCATAAATTCATCTACTTCTACAGTGCCGTATTTACAAACACGCCCTAAATCATTTCGTTCTAAATCTACAAGCATGACGTGCTCTGCTCTTTCTTTTTCGTTCTCAATTAATTCTCTTGCTAACGCTTCATCCTCTTGCTCATTCGCACCTCTAGATCTCGTTCCAGCAATCGGTCTTGTACTTACTTCGATTCCTTGTT
>NZ_JAKUFT010000129.1:0-7001 GCF_022663605.1 Bacillus cereus group sp. BfR-BA-01379 | reverse complement strand
AGTTTAAAAAAGGCTAATGAAATTACTAATTCATCTTCTTATACACATATTGTCTATATCGGTGAACAAAAAGAAGAATTTCCTATTGAAATAAAGCAAATTCTAGAAAATTTCTCAGGCCCAGTATTAGTTTTAGGACAAAATGTTGAACAATTATCTAATCGCTTTTCTTTCATTACGCTAAAGGATAATGATATACGAGTTAATAAAATCGAATATCCAAGTAATAAACTAAAAAACACTTTAGAAGAAGAACGATTGATTCAATCTTTTGATACAAACGGAACCGTTCTTGCTAACGCTGTAAGCTCAAATAGCAAGAGCCCACTAATCGTTCAGCGCGAAACATCTTATTACGTTGCAACGCCAAATCTCTTTGACTGGATGTCTCATTACGTCGGAGAAATGTTATTTTCTTACTTTGGACAAAAACCAACGACAAATAAGGTGGAAGCTTATTTACGTCTTGAGGATGTTCATCCAGCCGCAGACACAAATCAATTAAAAGAAATTGCTGAATTACTAAAAGAGAAAAAGATTCCTTACATGATTACAGTCATACCGGTATATAAAGATCCTGATACAGGGAAGACAATACATTTAAAAGATAAACCTGAGCTAGTTGATCTTTTACGCTCTATGCAAGATAATGGTGCAGCAATTATTATGCATGGTTATACACACCAATTTTATGATAGTGAAACTGGGGAAGGTTTTGAATTTTGGGACGTAAAAACAGACCAACCAATTCGTCAACCGAAGCATGAAAAACCAAAAACAAAAGATGACTTTCCTAATATAGAAGCATACAATGCATACGTAAAAAAAGGGGAAGAATTTGAAGAAAAATATACAACTGAGCATATTGAAAAAGGCATTCAAGAACTTGTAGATGCCAAACTATATCCTGTCGCATTTGAAGCACCCCATTACACGATGTCTCAAAAAGGATATGAAATATTATCAAGATACTTTTCAACTTATGTAGGACAACTACAGTTAAGTGATACAACTTGGAAATCCATGCACTCACCATTTTATACAAGTACCCCATCATTTTTACACGGGATGAAATTAATGCCTGAAACAGTTGGTTTTATTGAAGAAGATAAGCCACATGCTATTGCAAAGATGAAGGAACGTGCTGTATCTGTTGCTAAATTATCCGATGGAGTTATTGGTGCATTCTATCATCCTTACTTAGGTGTGAACCCATTAAAAGAAGTACTAAAGGATTTAGAAAACATTCCAAATATACAATGGATTGATTTACAAAAAGAAACAAATGAAGTGAAAATGAAAGATATTCATATTACTACTAATAAAGAGGGCATTCACGTTGAAAAACCAACAAGTGCAAGTGACGTAATGGATTATGTAAAACAATATGGATTCTTCCTTATACTTGGTTTCTTCATCATTGTCTTTCTATTTTTATTAAGACGTGCGAAAAAATTAGAATCCTAAAATAAAACCACCAAGCAAAATGCTTGGTGGTTTTTTATAACACTAATTTCCTTTAATACCTCTCGAATCATTCTCGGATGCGTCATAACATTCTCTTGAAATTCCCACGTTCCATCCGTTTCATTATGTACAGCATAAAGTTACCTTGTTTGTATCCTTTTCTCGGATTTTCAAATTGTTGTTTTTATCAATTTTATAAGGAATATTATTATCTTTTAACTTTTGTAATACACTATCATTTTCGTATACGTTTTTTTCCCAAATAATATACTTTTCATTTTTTGTATTATTGAAAAATATAACTCCACTTAAGCATAGCAATAAAACTATTAATATTGAAATTAAAATATATATTTTTTTCATGATTTGTTTATTCCTAACCTTTCATTTATTGGTTGGTCCATAATAACCACCCTTCTGGTTCTCTTATATATTTTAGTAAATCATTTCTTATTGTAATATTTTTCATCTCCCTACAAATAAAATATTACAATAAATTCCTAAAAAAACAATAATGTTCATTTATGATTTTTTTTGTTAAAATTAATTTGTATCCAAATATTTATTTAATTAAATTAACTATAAACTTCATGTATATATTTTTGAAACGAAAGACGGAACAGAGACTTTTGATAATTCTGCCGTAATGACATTAGTTGCTATTCCTAAATAAGCCCAGAATTTAAAAATGGATATGAAAATATAAGTATCGAAGACATTAATAAGTTAGTAAATCCGACAGTAGTCGTAAGTAATCTACTTCTCTCTTCATCCTTATATTGGTCAACATGTATATGGCTATCAATCCATTTCATATTTATTCCCCCATAAAAAAAACAAGAAGGGATCTCCCTTCTTGTTTTTTCATCTATATTATTTAACAATTAAGTTTGTTATGATATCAAATAATCCAATACATACTACGGCAACAGTAAAGTAGCTACAGAAATCTTTAATTGGAAACTTCACTACTTCTTCTTTACGCATCCCAGTTTTCTCCCTTCTTACTATATCCCTAATTATTTTTATCTATTTGTATCTATTATGCAAAAAATATGACAAATTTACTATCGAATTAACTTACGTAAACCTTACAATGTTGTAAGGTTTATAAAAAGAGCCTCATCTACATACAGATGAGGGCTATTAAAAAGTAGTTGGTTTTCATCCTTCATTCATATTACAAACAGAAAGTAATACAGTGAAACTTTCTAAGTACACTATATAAAATTCATTATCTTTTAACCATCGAATTACATTACAGAAGGCTTACATGTTTGTAAGCTATGTGTAATGTAATTCGATAGTTTCCCTTCGCTACATCTCATACAATAAAGTTAGAAAGTAAGCCAAATAAGAAGAACACTCACATAACCAAATTACATTGCTAGTAGCTATTCTTCTTATACCTTTCATTCATGCTACTACAATGTACCCCCTTCCCCTTTATATAATGAAGAAAGCCTTAGTCCATATGGAGACTAAGGCTTTCTTCTACATCCAAAAATACCCCTACCTAGTATTTTTATTTTCGACAAAAAATAGGTGGGGGTATAATTCGCTATCTCATCGCTAAAAGTTTACTCTTCGCATTAATAGGAATATTTACAGCTTCAATTTCTTCAATCGCCTCGCCATAGCGCCCTTTTGCATATACCTTTAATGCTTCATCTCTCTTTAACATATGCTTAACAGTCTTCTTTATTTTTTGTTCTCTGCCACGTTCGTCAAACGCAATAAATTCATATTCATACCATTCATCACCAATAGGCTGACCAATTGTATTCACAACCGTATAGTATTCTTTCGTCTTATAAAGCGGATTATATTTATCGATAACCGGTCCAAGTTTCGTAGGCAGTAACATTATTACTATCACTACCATCGCTATTATAGTAGTGATCATTTTTTTCTTCATAATAAACATTCCTCCTCAGCAGGATATATATACATCTATTTTAAAAAGAAGGAATAAAATCTACTATTGAATCTCATTACATTACACTTACATTTTTGTAAGAATTAAAAAAGGTGAACGAATTTACTCGTTCACCTTTTAGCTCGCTTTAAAGCCACCGCCAAGTACATCACGTACATCATGAATAACAACGAAAGCATCTTCATCTACTCGGCCGATAACTTGCTTTAACTTAACAAGCTCTTGTTTATTAATAACAATATATAATACTTCTTTATTTTTACCAGTATATCCGCCGCGTCCTTCTAATACAGTGACACCGCGCGTCATGTTTTTCGTAATAGCTTCACGTATTAAGTCTGGTTGATTCGAAATGATTGTAACAGCCGTTTTTGTATCCATTCCTTCTACAATGAAATCAATCACCTTTGCTCCGATGAATACTGCAACAAGTGTGTACATCGCTTTTTCTTGCCCTATTATAAATACAGAACCAGCAATTACAACGATATCAATAATAAGTACGCCTTTACCAACGCTCCACCCTAAATATTGATTTGCTAATTGTGCTAAGATTGCCGATCCCCCTGATGTACCTCCAGCTTTGAACATACAACCTAATCCGACACCGACAAATAAGCCAGCGAATAAAGCCGCTAATAACGTATCACTATTTACATGATACTCAATATGTTCCGTAACATATAAAAACAAGGATGTTTCTACAATCCCTAAAATTGTATAAACCATCGTTTTCTTATCAAAAAATTTATAACCGATAGCTAGTAAAATTGCATTTATAGCAAAGTTCACAATTCCCGGCGACCAATCAAATAAATAGTACGTAACAACCGTTACACCGATAATTCCACCCTCTGATAAACGGTTTGGAATTGCAAAGTAATTAATACCAATTGCGAATAATAATGAACCAATTGTAATTAGTGTTATTTCCTTTATACGTTGATTAACCATAGTTTATACCTCCCCCCATTTGACATTGTATCACTATCTCCTAGAGGTTTAGAAGTTGTTTTTATTGCGCATTTTCACTCTTAAAGATCGAGATATTATGTTTAAACAAAGGGGTGATTAATTATTCATATTCGCTCTAACTGTACGGACAAATCGCTCCACATTCCCCTTCTGGATATACTTAGCTCGAATGGTTTCATGATTACAAGTACATTCGAAATGCGGACGAAAATCTATGCTATCTATATGCAAATATGAATAATCTTTAAATGTTGCAGGATAGTATGGAAATTTCCCGTAAAAGAGGAGACGTCTAGTAGTAGCAGCAAAAATCCCATGTTGATACGATAGCGCAAAATCATCCTTCTCAAATATCCCTACTACAAAGGCCAAAATCTTTTCATCATCCTCTATATACTTTTTCATACTCAATAAAAGTTCATTCATGCATATCCCTCCAAATACTATTTTTGAAAAGAATCCATGGATTATTACAGACCGGTTTAACTCCTTTATAAAGTATGAAACGCGTTTCCTGTCAAAGATATTTCAAAAAAATAATCCGTTATGCACTTTCCACATAACGGATTAAAACTAAACAGTAGAGCGTTCCACAAGTTCGTATGGAATTTCCACCTTTTCTTGTTTAGAACTTTCATCACTTATTTGCCTATAAAACATTTCAAAGGCCTTTTTACCTATTTCCTTTAAATTTTGATCAATGGTTGTAAGTTGTAACACTTGCGAAATAGGTTGATTATCAAAGCCAATAATCGCTAAATCTTTAGGAACTTGAATGCCTAATTTTTCAGCTTCTGTCATCACCCCAATCGCAACTTCATCTCCTGCTACTATTAACGCTTCAGGAAGATGCTGCATCTCCTTTAATTTATGAGCCACTCTCACACCATCTTCTAATGTAAAACATTCTGTGAAAATCCATTCTTCATTCACTTCTTCATCTATAGATTGCAATTGCTGTTTATAAACATCAAAACGCTTTTGACTACTCGGTCCTAATTTCCTTCCCGTGCAATAACCAATTTTTTCATAACCTTTCTTGATTAAATAATCCATTCCTAATTGAAAAGCGGCCGAATGATTCGTATATACACTTGATATATTTGAAATATCATTATCTTCACAAGCGACAATTTCCCCATAGGAAGCATACGGCTCTATCGTTTCCCAATCATTTGCACGAGAACAAATAATAAGACCATCCAATTGTTTTGTTTTTAACATATGTAAACTTTTCATTTCTTCTTTTTTATTATAATTCGTTTGGCAAAGTAGCACTCTGTAATTATGAGCTAACGCCACCTCCATCATCCCGCCCACCATCGCATCAAAGCATGGATGATTAATATACGGTAAAATCACACCAACAATATTCGTTTTCCCTTTTGATAAATGAACAGCATTTGCGTTTTGCGAGTAATTCAATTTCTCAACTATCTCTATAACCGCTTTCCTTTTTTCTTCACTTACATACGGATGATCATTCAATACTCTCGAAACAGTCGTAACTGAAACTCCCGCCATCTTTGCAATATCTTTAATATTAGCCATACACTCACCTCTACTTTTAAATTAATGAATTCCATGCACATATGTCAAATCTACTCATCATTACACCTACATTCGTTTTTCTTACAAAAGTGTAATTTTCCTGTAAGCTAATTCGATAGTGACTCCCCGCAATATTTCATACAATTAAGTCAGAAGGAAACAACAACTATTCGAAAAGGAGCAGATTCATATGATGAACAAAGTGAAATCAAACAATTTTTTAAATACAATGGGCATGGTATTATCCGCTCTAATCGATGCTAAAGCTGTTGCTTCTACATTAAACAAGTAAGGAGAATTCATTATGAACAATATCACTTTTAACAAATTAGATTTTTTAGGACTAGCTAGCGGATCAGTTCTTCTTACTGCTTTCATTTACGCCGCTACGCTCATATAAATTTCGTGTCCCCTTTCCCCTTTATTATAAATAGTAATAGAAAAGACGACCGTCTATGCCCGGTCGTCTTTTCTTATTTTTGATTTGATTGCAAAGTTTCCTTTAGCTCCTCAAACTTCTCATTTAATTGATCTGTCATCATTTTCATCGCTGTTTTTCGATCTATTTGTTCTTCAGCATCAATTTGAATTGGGTCTCCAAAAATCAATTGCGCCTTTTTCCCCTTTATTAATTCTTTTACACTTGATGGACCAACATAAGCTGCCGGTACTAACGGGACATTAGAACGTAGCGCAATCGTAACAGCTCCAGCTTTTAATGAAACGTCTTCTGTTGATCGCGTTCCACTTGGGAAGATCCCTACTACTTTGCCTTCCTTTAATAAGCGTGACGGAATTTTGAGTGTGCTCGGTCCTGGATTTGCACGATCTACAGGGAATGCATTCACATTTTTAAAGAACCAATTTTTGAACTTCCCTTCAAATAATTCTTTTTTAGCCATGTAATGAATTTGGGTCGGATACATCCCTGTAGCTAACATTAATACATCCATAAAACTTGTATGTGTACACGCAACAACATACGGGCCGCCTTCTGGTAACTTTTCTCTTCCTTGCACTTCTACTTTTCCAGCTGTTTTAAATATATATTTCAACAAAAATGTAATTG
>NZ_JAKUFT010000128.1:0-7014 GCF_022663605.1 Bacillus cereus group sp. BfR-BA-01379 | reverse complement strand
CAACTAGTGACAAAAAAGAAGAACCAAAGAAAGAAGAAAAATCAACAAATGGTTCTACAGAATCATCTAACAGTTCTTCTTCACAAGAATAAAAAAGTGGAAAAATCAGTTCTCACTAGGAGAGCTGATTTTTTTACTTTCATATAAAAATACTCAATTTCGAGAAAAAAGTTGCAATAACAAGGAAAAATGACGAGATTCTCGAATATATATTACAAAAGGGAGGGGATACTGTGTCATTTTTGTTTGTTCTGTCGACTGCTATTATTTTATTGTTTGTTTTATTTACTTTATATTATTACATTGCTGGTAAGAAAGAGGTTCCCCACCATCAGTTATTAGAAGAAGAGTTGGAACGAGAAGAATGACACCTTATATATAAGGTGTCATTTTTTTTCGCCAAAATAGTCACTGTTAACGTATTTCTCACAAAAAAATGTAATTTTTCTTAACTTAGTCCGCAAAAATAGTGAACATGTAGCATATATCAGTAGTGCGGGCAATACAATGGTATAAACCAAAGCAAAGAGAGTGTTTGAGGTGAGAAATCGTGAATCATTTCATTATAAATCCAAGAATGTTTAACGCTTACAAACAGCACTCACACTTACTTCTTAGTCATATGCAGCGAGGCTCATTTCACCCTTCTCACATCCAATTTAGGGAGGCGAGTGGTGTGCACGATTACATCAAAGAGAGAACTATCAAGATTGGTAAGTATATCGTGGAGACAAGAAAGACAGTGCGTGTCATTGCAAAGGAATTTGGGGTATCAAAGAGTACAGTCCATAAAGATTTAACGGAACGTCTACCAGAAATTAATCCAGAGCTCGCAAATGAAGTGAAAGAAATTCTTGATTATCATAAGTCTATTCGTCATTTAAGAGGCGGAGAAGCAACAAAGCAAAAGTATAGAAAAGAAGATGTAGAAAAGCCGGTCCGTCAATAAATATGCGATCGCAAACATTCCGTTTCAATTCGGTAATATTTTTCAGAAGAATTCTTTTTGCGAATATTACGTTTCTGTTAAATTTATGATAAAATCAGAAATTAGGTGTAAAAGAATTCGGGTGTAACCTGATTTTGAATATCGAGGAGGAAATGACGGGAATGTTTGCGCGAGATATCGGAATTGACCTAGGTACGGCTAACGTATTAATCCATGTTAAAGGTAAGGGTATTGTATTAAATGAGCCATCTGTTGTTGCAATTGATCGTAACACAGGTAAAGTATTAGCAGTAGGTGAAGAAGCAAGAAGTATGGTGGGACGTACGCCTGGTAATATTGTAGCAATTCGTCCGCTTAAAGATGGTGTAATCGCAGATTTCGAAATTACAGAAGCAATGTTAAAGTATTTCATTAACAAATTGGACGTAAAGAGCTTCTTTTCAAAACCTCGTATTTTAATTTGCTGTCCAACAAATATCACATCTGTAGAACAAAAAGCAATTCGTGAGGCTGCTGAACGTTCAGGTGGTAAAACAGTATTTTTAGAAGAAGAACCAAAAGTAGCCGCAGTTGGTGCTGGTATGGAAATCTTCCAACCAAGCGGTAACATGGTTGTTGATATTGGTGGAGGTACAACAGATATCGCTGTACTATCTATGGGTGATATTGTTACCTCTTCCTCTATCAAAATGGCTGGCGATAAGTTTGATATGGAGATCTTAAACTATGTTAAACGTAAGTATAAGCTGTTAATTGGAGAACGTACTTCAGAAAATATTAAAATTAAAGTTGGTACAGTATTCCCAGGTGCACGTAGCGAAGAGCTTGAAATTCGCGGACGTGACATGGTAACTGGTTTACCACGCACAATTACAGTATGCTCTGAAGAAATTACAGAAGCACTAAAAGAAGACGCGGCTATCATTGTACAAGCTGCAAAAGGTGTATTAGAGCGCACACCACCAGAACTATCTGCGGACATCATCGACCGCGGTGTTATTCTAACAGGCGGTGGAGCTTTACTACACGGTATCGACATGCTTCTAGCAGAAGAACTAAAAGTACCAGTATTAATTGCTGAAAACCCAATGCAATGTGTTGCGGTTGGTACAGGTATTATGTTAGAGAATATTGATAAATTACCAAAGCGTGCTTTACGATAAAGTGAAACTTTAATAAGTGGGGGTACCCCCCGCTTATTATTAGTTCACAAATAGTAGGAAGATGAGAAGAACTAAGGTGTTAACCGTAGTTCTTTTTTGTTTTTTTATTCTTTTATTTTTTTATTTTATTTTGATTTATTGAGAAAATAGAAGAAAAATAAAGAAAAACGAAGGAAATAGGTAAAATATTCATATATATGGTTAAATTTAATATTTCCTTATTTGAAAACGTTTATAATATAATGAGTCGAATACGACATTAAGGCAAATAATGTTTCAATACATATTGCCTTTCCCTAATCTGGGCATACACTCTTTTCTACCTCCGTGTCAGTTGCAAGTATATGCAGCTATTTTAATGGAATGGAGTGTGTGCATTTTTTTATAAATAGGAAATTGCACTTTATAATGACAAACAATAAACAAAATGGGATAATAAACAATATGTCCAAGTGGTAAGACCAATATTACAAAAGGGGCGATTGTTGTATGCTAAATATAGAACAAATTAAAGAAATCATTCCTCACCGCTATCCATTTTTACTTGTTGATAAAATATTAGAAGTAGATGAAGGAAAAAGAGCGGTTGGAATTAAAAATGTATCCGCAAACGAAGAATTCTTTAACGGGCACTTTCCTGACTATGCAGTTATGCCTGGTGTACTTATTGTAGAAGCATTAGCACAAGTTGGAGCAGTTGCGGTATTAAAGAAAGAAGAAAACCGCGGACGACTTGCTTTCTTCGCAGGTATCGACAACTGTCGTTTCAAAAAACAAGTACGTCCAGGTGATCAACTTCGCCTAGAAGTAGAAATGACACGTGTACGCGGTCCAATTGGAAAAGGAAAAGCAATCGCAACAGTAGATGGTGAAGTTGCATGTGAAGCTGAAATTACATTTGCGATTGGTGATAAAAAAGAATAACAGAAATAAAAAATCTCCTTGTGAAAATGCAAGGAGATTTTTTATTTCCACTATATATCGGTGTAATTGTTAAAATGCAAACTAGTCAGAAAATTACTTGTATATGGAAGGGAATCACCATATAATTACTTTATTATTTATTCAAAAATTAGGATAAACGATAAGAGCAGAAAAGAAGTAAAGTCATTGTCATATTGTAAAGGTGTTCATATAAGACAAAGTAGGATGATATTGATTAAGATGAGATGTGGGGAAATTAATGATACAAAATATTAATTAGACGTATGAAATCGAGCATAGAGAGAAAAAGGGGAAATGTCGCATTTCACAAAAGGAGATTATGAGTATGTTCGGAAGAAAGAAAAGAAAATCATTACGACAATTAATTACACATAAAGAGCCAAAATCACGTGTTGCAGAACAATACCGTAACATTCGTACAAATATTGAATTTACATCTGTAGATAATCATGTTCGTTCTATTATTGTTACTTCGGCAGATCCAGGTGATGGAAAAACAACAACAATCGCAAACTTAGCAGTTGTTTATGGTCAACAAGGAAAGAAAGTCTTATTGATCGGAGCGGATTTGCGTAAGCCGACGCTTCAAAACTTATTTGCCATTCACAATTCAAATGGATTAACGAACCTATTATCAGGACAAGCGAAACTAATGCAATGCATTCAAAAAACAGATATAGAGAATGTATACTTAATGGCAGCAGGTCCAATCCCACCAAACCCAGCTGAACTACTAGGTAGCCGGATAATGGATGAGCTATTACTAGAAGCATATAACATGTTTGATATTATTCTAATCGACACACCACCCGTTCTTGCGGTTACCGATGCACAAATACTAGCGAACAAATGCGATGGAATCGTACTTGTCGTACGCAGCGAAAAAACAGAAAAAGACAAAATTGTAAAAGCGAAGCAAATATTAGACAAAGCGTCCGGTAAATTACTTGGTGTCGTCTTAAACGATAAAAAAGAAGAAAAAGAACAATATGGATATTATTAGAAAATAGTATATAGAATAATAAATTTTAAAGCTGATAAATTAATTTATCAGCTTTTTTTGAATTTTTATAAAATTTCTTATTACATTATATGAAAAACATGATACAATGGAAATTTTGGAAATTCGTTGGAATGTGTTGTCATATTTAAGATTATTTTGTAAGATTATATTTGCTTGATGTGAATAAATGTAGAACTAAATTATTCAAAATAAAAAATATAAGATTTATATGTTATAATTTTTCTTATGTGCAAATTTTAGAAAGTTGGAGGAACTTATGGAAGAAACAATTAGTTTGAAAGAGTTATTTCATATTTTAAAAAAACGTTTAGCAATGATCCTCGTAATCGCCTTTGGTGCCGCTATAGTAAGTGCTATCATTAGCTTCTTCTTTATGACACCAATCTATCAATCTTCGACGCAAATTCTTGTTAACCAAAAGAAGCAAGATGGGGCAATGATTCAAGCTGGTGAAGTTCAAACGAATATTCAATTAACAAATACATATAAGGTTATCATTAAAAGTCCAGTGATTTTGGATCAGGTAAAGGAAAAGTTAAAATTAAATTTAACAGTTCAAGATTTGACTAAAAAAATCGATGTTACCAATGAAAAAGAGTCACAAGTTATTTCTTTGATGGTGCAGGATAAAGACCCAAAGTTGGCACGTGACATTGCAAATACTATAGCGGAAGTTTTTAAGAGTGAAGTGGCAAAAATTATGAGTGTTGATAATGTGACTGTATTATCCAAAGCTGAGGTTATGGACAATGAGTCGCCCATCAAGCCAAAACCAATGCTAAATGTAGCAATTATTTTTGTTGTTAGTTTAATGGCTTCAATTGGGCTTGCATTCTTACTAGAATACTTAGATAACACAGTGAAAAAAGAAGAAGATGTAGAAAGCTTACTTGGTTTACCAGTGTTAGGTATTGTAGCTCGTATGGATGAAGAAACAATGAATATGACATCACACGCTCCATCATCAAGAAAAGTGAGGGGACAAACAATTGGCTCTTAATTTATTTAAAAAGAACAAAAATCATCGTCAACGTCGTCAATTAATTGCTCATCAGCAACCGAAATCACCAATCTCAGAACAATATCGTAATATTCGAACGAATATCGAATTTGCAGCTGTCGATACGAATTTACATTCATTAATGGTTACGTCTGCGAACCCGAGTGAAGGGAAAACAACGACAACAGCGAATATGGCAGTCGTGTTTGCTCAACAAGGAAAGAAAGTATTATTAATTGATGCAGATATGCGTAAACCAGCGATGCATCAAATGTTTCAAGTAGATAACATTTTCGGATTAACGAACGTATTAACACATAGTGAAGGTTTAGAGAAATGTGTACAAAAGACAGCTGTAGATAATTTACACTTTTTAGCTTGTGGTCCGATCCCACCAAATCCGGCAGAATTACTAGGATCAAAATCAATGCAAGAGCTTCTTGCACAAGCATATAGCCTGTACGATTTGGTTGTTTTTGATTTACCACCAATTTTGGCAGTTACTGATGCGCAAATTATGGCAAATGTATGTGATGCTTCAATTCTTGTTGTTCGTAGTGAATCAACAGAGAAAGAAACAGCAGTAAAAGCAAAAGGGTTGTTAGAGTCGGCTAAAGGTAAATTATTAGGCGTTGTCTTGAACGATCGTGAACGTGAACAAGGCTTATATTATTACTATGGTGCTAATTAAAAAGTGAGATATGGCAAGGCTATATCTCCTTTTTTCCCTTGAATATGAGACATGTCTCATATTCAAGGGAAAAAAGATGTTTATATGAGAGGGAGGACGAAAAGAATGATTGATTTACATTGTCACATTTTACACGGTATCGATGACGGTGCACAAACAGTAACTGATAGTTTAGCGATGGCACAACAAGCCGTGGCAGAAGGAATACATACAATTGTTGCCACACCACATCATCAAAATGGAAAATATGTAAATGAGCGTACTTCTATTATTCATCAAGTCAAGCAACTAAATGATGAATTACAACAAAATGACATTCCACTGAAAGTTTTACCCGGGCAAGAGGTCAGGTTATATGGTGATTTATTAGAAGACTACGAATCTGGTAAAATCGTTACTTTAAATGAAACAAATAAATATATTTTGATTGAATTTCCATCTAATCACGTACCTCGTTATGCAGAACAGCTATTTTATGAACTACGTGTAAAAGGAATGATCCCAATTATCGTTCATCCGGAACGTAATGCCGAATTAATTGAGCAGCCAGACAAGTTATATAACCTTGTAAATAAGGGTGCATTAACACAAGTGACGGCAGGCAGCTTACTAGGGAAATTCGGCAAGAAAATTAAAAAGTTTTCATTGCAGCTTGTTGAACATAATTTAACACATATGATCGCATCAGATGCACATAACACAACTTCAAGAGGATTTCACCTAGCAGAAAGCTACAAATTAATTGAAAAGGAATTCGGAATGAACGTTATGACCGACTTAAAAGAAAATCCGTACTTATTAATTAGCGGAAAAGCAATTTATAAAGAAGACCCAGAGCGAATTCGTCGTAAAAAATTGTTTGGTATTTTTTAAATAAAGAACTGGTGATGTCTCCTAACCGTTATCAATGGAGGCACTCGGTCGTGCTGTGGGTAGAAATTTTATTTCATACCTACCTTAGACGCTTGTTGTCGGGAGTATGATGTGAGGCAGGGTTAGATGCCCATAACTTATTTACGACAGAAGCTCTACCTATAGGGTTATCAAGATAAATCTATAGGTAGGTTTTTTGTTATTGATATATATAAATGAATTTAGGAGGATTACAATTGAAAAAAGTGAGAAAAGCTATTATTCCAGCAGCGGGTCTTGGAACGAGGTTTTTACCAGCAACGAAGGCGATGCCAAAAGAAATGTTACCGATCGTTGATAAACCGACAATTCAATACATAGTAGAAGAAG
>NZ_JAKUFT010000127.1:0-7111 GCF_022663605.1 Bacillus cereus group sp. BfR-BA-01379 | reverse complement strand
AGTCATATAACGAAACATCCCCCTACTTACCTCTCCTTTTGTTACAAATCAAAGTACATATTTAAATGAATACGTTGGAATCTATCAAGCTTTTACTAACTGTTTGTGCTAGATAAAATACAATCTTTCCAAGATAAGTTTATATGTTTCCTCTATATAACTATGTATAATAAAAGCAAAGAGGTGGTCATTTTGAAATTAATCGCATTAGATATGGATGGTACACTACTATCATCTAATCTTGAGATCTCCAAAGAGAACTTACAAGCTATCCAAAATGCAAAAGAGGCTGGTCATATTGTCATGATTTGTTCTGGTCGCGCAAAAGAGGATGCTTTAAAATTATTGGAAGAATATAAACTATCTCTTCCAGTTGGAGCGAGCAATGGGGCAATTGTTTATGTGGATGGAAAGGTAATTAACTCGCGTTGTTTACAAAACGATAAAGTATACAAGCTTGCAAAATTACTAGAATCTGAAGGTTTTCCATATAAGCTATATACGAATAAAGGAGTTTATTCTCCATATACATGGCAAGATCAAGTCATGCAAGCGTTTGAAGAGAACAAGCATGCACTAGATGTTACACTTGAAGAACTTGAAAGAATTACAGAAAAACAAAAGAAATCAAACTTAATTACTGATTTCCAAAAAATTGAAGATGTTGTAAGTAATCCAGAATTAGAAATATCTAAATTCTTCATTTTGACATTTAATGCAGCGCATCGCGCACAGCTATTAAGCATGTTACAAGAAGACACTGATATTTCAGTTACGGCATCAGCTCCTACTAATGTAGAAATTATGGATAAGCATGGTCATAAAGGGAACGGTCTACAAGAAATGGCTGCTTATTTCAATATACCAATTGAAGATACTATTGCAATCGGGGACAACTTTAATGATGTGCCAATGTTACAAGTAGCTGGCCTATCAGTTGCAATGGGAAATGCTGAAGAAGATGTAAAAAAACTATGTGATGTTGTAACGTTAACAAACAATGAACATGGTGTTGCTCATGCAATCGAGCAATTTGTATTGAAACAAACTTCATCTAGTAAATAAAAGAAAAGGACTCTTTCTATTTGAAAGAGTCCTTTTTTTATACATGATGACAAGCAACAAAATGCTCCTCACCAACATTACGGAATTCTGGTACCGTTTGTTTACAAATATCTGTTGCAAACGGGCAACGTGTATGAAAACGACAACCAGAAGGTGGATTTGCTGGACTTGGAATGTCACCCTCTAGTATGATTCTCTCTCGTCTCACTGTTGGATCTGGTATTGGCACAGCCGATAACAATGCTTTTGTATACGGATGAAGTGGATTCTTAAATAACTCATCACGCGGCGCTGTTTCCACAATCGTTCCTAAATACATAATCCCAATTTTCGTGCATAAGTGCTCTACCACGCTTAAATCATGCGAAATGAACAAATAGGATAATCCCTTTTTCTCCTGTAACTCACTAAACAAATTAATGATTTGTGCTTGAATAGATACATCTAGCGCTGCCACAGGTTCGTCAGCTACAATGAATTCCGGGTTTAATACCATAGCTCTTGCGATAACGATACGCTGACGTTGTCCACCAGAAAACTCATGAGGATACCGGTCAATATGATATGGGGCTAAGCCACATAACTCTAATACTTCTGTCACTTTTTCACGAACATTCTCTTTCGTCGCTAGCCCGTGAGCCAACATCGGCTCGCCAAGTGCTTCTCCAATTCTCATTCTCGGATTTAATGAGCTAAATGGATCTTGAAACACAAGCTGCATATTAGGACGATGTTTTCTCAATTCCTCTTTTGATAAAGAATGAACATCATGTCCCTTAAACTTCACTTCTCCCTCCGTTTTTTGGACGAGACGTAAAATTGTTTTTCCTATCGTCGTTTTTCCGCTTCCTGATTCACCAACAAGACCAAACACTTCGCCTTTATTAATAGTAAAACTTACTCCATCAACTGCTTTTACATGTCCAACTGTTCTACTAAATATGCCGCCTTTAATCGGAAAATATGTTTTTAAGTTTTTCACTTCTAATAATGGTTCACTCATTGTTCCGCACGCTCCTCATATAACCAGCAAGCTACTTTATGATTCTCATCATGTACATTTAGATTCGGTGCTTCTTCTTTACATATTTCCATACAATGCTCACAACGACCGCTGAAGTAGCAGAATTCATCCAAACCAACTAAATTAGGAACTTGCCCTGGAATAGAATATAGTTTATCTATTCGTTTTCCCATCACTGGTTTTGATTTCAACAAGCCTTTCGTATACGGGTGTTTCGGATTTTGGAATATCTCTAGTACTGGTGCTTCTTCAATAACTTTCCCACCATACATAACGACAACGTAATCAGCCATTTCTGCTACAACACCTAAATCATGTGTAATTAATAAAATGGATGTTTTAAATTCCTCTTTTACTTGTCTTAATAAGTCTAATATTTGTGCTTGAATCGTAACATCAAGAGCCGTTGTCGGTTCATCAGCAATTAATAACTTAGGATTACAACTAAGTGCAACAGCAATCATAATACGTTGTAACATCCCGCCGCTCAGTTCGTGCGGATAAGAATGGACGATTTCATCCGCACGAGCTATGCCGACTTTACGAATTAACTCAATTGCTTTCTTATACGCTTCGTTTTTACTAAGTAATTCATGCTCCCTTAACGTCTCTACAATCTGTTCCCCTACAGTGAAGACCGGATTTAGCGATGTCATCGGTTCTTGGAAAATCATCGCAATATCATTACCTCGTAAACTACGAAGCTCTTTCTCTTTCATTCCTAAAAGACTTTTTCCTTCATATAAAATATCTCCGCCTACTACACTGCCGGATTCAGCAATAAGTCCCATAATAGATAAAGCTGTTACACTTTTCCCGCAACCCGATTCACCTACTACACAAACCGTTTCACCTTCTCGAACAGCAAAACTAACATGATTTACAGCCTTTACTGTCCCTTCTTCTGTCTGAAAGTGTGTTTGTAAGTCTTTCAGCTCTACTACCGCTCTACTCATACCTTCTCACCTACCGTCTCATCTTTGGATCTAACGCATCACGAAGTGCATCACCAAGTAAGTTAATTGATACAACTGTTATAAAGATTGCGAAACCAGGTGGAATCCATAACCACGGACGCTTTTGGAAATCAATTAATGAGTTAGCTGCGCTAATCATATTCCCCCATGATGGTGTAGGTGGAACGACTCCGAGACCTAAGTAGCTTAGTGCGGATTCACTTAAAATAGATCCAGCCACACCCAAAGTTGCTACAACAATAAGCAATGGGAAGACGTTAGGAATTAAATGATGGATAATTTTCCGAGAATCTTTTAATCCTAATACATCTGCTGCTTGCATAAAGGCTTGCTCCCGCAATGTTAAAATTTGTCCCCTCACAAGACGAGCAAGTCCTGGCCATCCTACTAAACTTAAAATAATCATTACAACATATAAACGATACTCCGATGGTAATTTCCATTCTGACAGAATTGCTCCCATTATAATAAGTAGCGGTAATCCCGGAATGGACATTAACACATCCGCAACACGCATAATTAAATGATCCACAACCCCTCGATAAAAACCAGCAATTGCTCCTAATAGAGCACCTAGTATAACGGATAGTAGCATCGACGCTAAACCAATCGTTAGTGAGATACGTCCCGCTTGCATAAGTCTAGTTAAAATATCCCGTCCCAACTGGTCGGTTCCAAGCCAATGTGATAGGCTGGGTGGTTTATTAATTTGTGTTACTTGTACTTTCCCATCAGCATACGGTGAAAAGATTGGACCGATAAAACTAAATAAAAACATGAATATTAAAACGTATAAGCCATACAATGCCATCTTATTTTTCTTAATTTTTTTATACGCTTGGCGCCATGGTGATGATTCATTTCCCTTTTTTCGTTCTTTCTTTTTCTCTATTATTGGTGTAATAGTCTCCATATCTTTCCCCCCTTACTTCAATCGAATTCTTGGATCAACAAACGCATATACAATATCAGCTAAGAAATTAGCCATAATGGTTAAACAAGAAAGAAACATCGTAAAGGCCATTAATACCGTATAATCACGGAAGTTTAATGCTTCTAATTGAATACTCCCAATCCCTGGCCAGTTAAAAATCTGTTCAATAATAATAGCTCCTGAAAATAAACCTGGTAATTCAAAAGCAAGTAATGTAATTGCTGGTAAAATTGCATTTTTCAATGCATGTTTATAAATAACAGTTCTTTCTTTTAAACCTTTTGCACGAGCAGTACGAATGTAATCTTGCCTAACAACATCCAACATGCTAGTTCTAAAATATCGTGTTAACGACCCTACACCAAGAAGCGTTAAAATAAACACAGGTAGAATCATGTGACGTAATACTTCTAATATGTATGCTATCCCTGTTGAGTTACTCCCAATATCAATCATGCCACCAATAGGTAGTAACTTTAAATCAACTGCTAATAATTTAATTAAAAATAATCCTATAAAGAATGATGGAAATGACATTGCTGCAAAGACACCGATTGTTACTAATCTATCAAACCAAGAGTGCTGCTTTGTTGCAGAAATAACCCCAATAATAAGAGCAATAATCCAAGTGAAAAATAAAGCTGCAACAGCAACGATAAATGTATTCCAAATAAATTTATTAAGTAATGAAGTTACAGGTTCTTGATACTGTAAAGAAAATCCAAAATCACCATGTAAAGCATTCACTAACCAGTGAAAATATCTTTCAATAATTGGTTTGTTTAAGCCATACAATTCCCTTAACTCTTGAGCTCTCTCTGGTGTTAACTTTGGATTTGAATCAATATAATCCCCCGGCAAAAGTGCAAATAAGAAAAAAATAATAATAGATGTACCAAACAATGTAGGGATCATTTGAAGGAACCTACGAATGATATATGTTTTCACCTTTTGTCTCCCCAATCTTATTTACTTAAAAATAGAAGAACATTTTTTCAAAACAGCTACTATTCCATCGCCGTATGAAAAAACGCCTTCTATTATTTAGGTCAACCCTTATTGTTCAATAGATAACACTGGTAAGTTGGAACTAATGCTATCGTATTTTTCTGGATCAATTCCTTTTATACGTGCATTATGAGCATACAGTAGTTTACGATAGTTTAATAAAATAACTGGTGGATCATCACTTAACTCTTTATACAGTTCTTTATAAATCGCTTTACGCTTTTCAATATCTGTCGTCCCTATACCTTTTACAATCAAATCATCTACTTTCGGGTTGTTATAACCCGTATCACTTTTTGGATTCGTTGATAAGTACTCACTTACAACTTCACTTGGATCACTAATTCCTGGTGTTGAAACTGCCGCTAAATCGTAGTCACCTTTTCCTACTTTTGAAAGCATCGTATTAAAGTCCATCAACTCTGGGTTTAATTCAACACCGATTTCCTTGTAACTTTCTTTTGCAATTGGAATAAAGATATCATTTGTTTTACCTGTATTTGATGCGTAGTATGTTAATTTTAATTTTTGACCATCTTTTTCACGAACCCCGTCAGAACCTACTTTCCAACCAGCCTCATCCAATAATTTTTTAGCCTTTTCTACGTCGTGTGGATATTTATTAATACCTTCTTCTGTATATGCCCATGAAACTGGCGCAATTGGTACGTTAGCAACAGATCCATATCCTTGTAAAGCTGTATCCACATACTTCTTACGGTCTAATCCATAAGTAAGTGCTTGACGTACCTTCTTATCTTTCAAATACGATTTCTTATTATTTACATAGATATAAGCAATATCACTTGATGATTCAAGATTAATATTTGCAAACTCTAATCCTTTTAATTGGTCTATATTCTCAGGATTTGCTCTAAATCCACTATAGTCCAGTTCACCCGTTTGGAATAATTGGAATCCAGTATCACCTGATGTGATTTTGTAAATAAAGTTTTTGATTTTTGGTTTACCTGCATAATAATGTTCGTTAGCAACAAAGCGTACTTCTTGACCTGGAACATATTTTTCAAATTTATATGGGCCCGCTGCAATTGGTTGCCCATATAATGCTTTTAAATAGTCTAAACTTGTATTTTGTTTATAATCTTTTCCATAATAAGCTTTTGATAGCACTGGGCCACCTAAATTCGTTAGTGCCTGTGAATTAACTTTTTCAGTTGTAATTTTAATTGTCTGTGGATCAACAACTTGAATTCCTTCAATAGAAGTTGCTTTTCCTTCTTTATATTCTTTCCCGCCTTTAACAGCATACTGAGCAATATCCAATCCACCTTCATACGCTTTATCATGAAGTAGTGTTAGTGTAAATGCTACGTCATCCGCCGTTAAAGGCGACCCATCACTAAATTTTAAATTTTTACGTAAGTGGAATGTATATGTTAACTGGTCAGCAGAAATATCCCATTTTTCTGCAAGATCCGGAACAGGTTTACTTTGTTTGTCTGTTGTTACTAATGATGCAAAAATAACAGACGTTACATTTCCATCCCATCCATTCTCTTGGAAATACGGAAGGAAAACTCCCCCTGGCTTAGAAATGGCTGTAATAAAAGTATCTTTTCGTTGATTTGCTTTCTCTGGACTTTTCTTTTTATCTGTAGCTGGAATCGATTCAATCTTAGCGTCTTTTAAATCCTGCTTTTTTACCGGTTCTGTAGAAGCCGTATCTTCCTGTCCCCCACAAGCAGATAACACAAGCGAACTGCTCAGTAATACCGAAAATACACCAGCCCATTTTTTTGTCTTTGTCTTCATTGTCCCCACCCTAACTGTTTAATAGTTATACCCTTTGAACTTATTAGCTTATGTATGCCTCCCACAGCACATTTATAGCCAATCGGAAAAGTCGGTTTTAATCATAAAAAAATAGATGTTTTTGAGGGGTAACAATCCTATTCCGACCTTTCCGGTAGACTTTATGGTTATTAGCTTATATCGTCAGTTATATTTTGTCAATTCTTTCTGAATAAATGTTCTATCTTTAATTTAGGTAAACTTAATAAAATACCGTTATAGTTATCTTCTTGTAATCCTTGAATTCGCGCATGATGTGCAGACACAACTTTGCTATTATTTAAGAAG
>NZ_JAKUFT010000126.1:0-7202 GCF_022663605.1 Bacillus cereus group sp. BfR-BA-01379 | reverse complement strand
TAATTGGGTTAGGGCTCTACTTTTCATTCCGTGTGAAATTTGTCCAAGTTCGTTACTTCGGTGAAATGATTCGTTTGCTTGGGGATGGAGCAAGCTCGAAAACGAGGAAAGCGCAAAAAGAGAAGAGCGGCGTATCATCATTCCAAGCATTTTGTATGAGTACAGCTTCTCGTGTAGGTACTGGTAACTTAGCTGGTGTAGCTATTGCAATTTCAGCAGGTGGACCAGGAGCAGTATTTTGGATGTGGTTAATTGCGGTAATTGGGGGTGCTTCTGCATTTGTAGAGAGCACATTAGCGCAAATTTATAAAGTAAAAGATGGGAATGCATTCCGTGGGGGCCCAGCGTATTATATGGAAAAGGGTTTAAAGAAACGCTGGTTAGGTGTTGTGTTCTCTGTTCTAATAACAGTAAGTTTCGGATTAATTTTCAATGCCGTGCAGTCAAACACAGTAGCGGCAGCTTTTGATGGAGCATTTAACACAGATGGTAAGTTTGTGGGTCTGTTTATGGCTGGTTTACTTGCGATCATTATCTTTGGCGGAGTAAAACGTATTGCACGTGCGGTTGAAATGATTGTTCCAGTAATGGCAATTATTTATGTAGCAGTAGCGTTATTCGTTGTTGTGACAAACATTACGGCAATTCCGTATGTATTTAAAGAGATTTTCTTACATGCATTTGGAATTAAAGAAGTAGTGGGCGGGGGATTAGGAGCTGCGATTTTACTAGGGGTAAAACGCGGATTATTCTCAAATGAAGCAGGTATGGGTAGTGCGCCGAACGCAGCTGCGACTGCAAACGTAACGCACCCAGTTAAACAAGGTTTCATTCAAACTTTAGGGGTATTTACAGATACATTATTAATTTGTAGTTGTACAGCATTTATTATTCTTTTATCAGATGTGCATAATGCAGCTGATTTAAATGGTATTCAATTAACGCAGCAAGCATTAAGTCAACATATCGGACCGTGGGCGTCTATATTTGTAGCGGTTGCAATCTTCTTGTTTGCATTTAGTTCATTAGTAGGTAACTACTACTATGGTGAAACAAATATTGAGTTCTTAAATGGAAGTAAAGTTTTACTAAATGCTTATCGAATTGCTGTACTTGGTATGGTTATGTTAGGATCTGTAGCAACAATTCAAATCGTTTGGGATTTAGCAGATTTATTCATGGGTATTATGGCAATCATTAACTTAGTTGCGATCGTATTCCTTTCTAAGTATGCTTTCGCGGCATTAACAGATTACATTAAGCAAAAGAAACAAGGAAAAGATCCAGTGTTCTATGCGGAGTCTATTCCTGGTTTGAACAATACAGAGTGCTGGGATAAGCCAGCAGTAGCTGATAAAGAAAAAGCAGTCTAATGAGGTGAGCATCAAGTGAAACTTGATGCTCATTTTTTTGTTTTATAAAGATATTTGTGGGTAGTAAAAGACGAACATTCATGAATGTTTTATAATAAAATGTATTTTTTTAAGAAAAGTGCGGATATGGGTTGTGATTTGTGTTAGAATGGAAAATGCCTTTGAAACAAGAGGTTTTATGATCTTTCCTATCCGATTGAAGGTTTTAGAGGAGAAATGGAAAGTTCGGATTATTTCTTATTTTGAATGGTCAGACGTTCAACGTTAATGAAGAGTTAAATGGAGGATTTTATTAATGAAGTTTGTTATGTTTCTTGTAGGATTGCTCGTTGTATTCGTACTCGGTTTTCTTATAAGTGCCGATCGAAAGAAGATTAAGTATAAACCAATCGCAATTATGCTTGTTATTCAGCTAGCGTTAAGTTATTTCTTATTAAATACGCAAGTTGGTTATATTTTAGTAAAAGGAATTTCAGATGGATTTGGCGCGCTTCTTGGATATGCGGAAGCTGGAATCGTTTTCGTATTTGGCGGTCTTGTTAATAAAGGAGAGGTTTCATTCTTCTTAACAGCGTTATTACCAATCGTATTCTTTGCCGTTTTAATCGGAATTCTGCAACACTTTAAAATTTTACCGATATTTATTCGTGCTATTGGTACTGCGCTAAGTAAAGTAAATGGTCTAGGAAAACTAGAATCATATAACGCAGTAGCAGCTGCCATTGTTGGGCAAGCGGAAGTATTTATTACAGTAAAAGATCAATTAAGTAAAATCCCAAAACATCGTTTATATACATTATGTGCATCTTCAATGTCGACAGTATCAATGTCAATCGTGGGTTCTTATATGAAAATGATTGAACCGAAATATGTAGTAACAGCACTTGTATTAAATTTATTTAGTGGTTTCATTATTATTCATATTATTAACCCGTACGACATTACAGAAGAAGAAGATACACTGAAATTAGAAAATAAGAAAAAACAGTCATTCTTTGAAATGCTAAGTGAATATATTATGCTTGGTTTCACAATCGCGATCACAGTAGCGGCAATGTTACTTGGTTTCGTAGCATTAATTACAGCAATCAACAGCTTGTTTGATTCCATGTTCGGTATTACATTCCAAGCTATTTTAGGATACATTTTCTCACCATTAGCATTCGTAATGGGTATCCCGCAAGCAGAGATGGTAACAGCGGGACAAATTATGGCAACAAAATTAGTATCAAACGAGTTTGTTGCGATGCTTGATCTTGGAAAAGTAGCTGGTGATTTATCAGCTCGTACAGTTGGTATTCTTTCTGTATTCCTTGTATCATTTGCGAACTTCTCATCAATCGGAATTATCGCAGGTGCAACGAAAGGTATCGATGAAAACCAATCAAATGTTGTATCATCATTCGGTCTACGCCTTGTGTACGGTGCGACATTAGTAAGTATTCTATCAGCGATTATCGTTGGTGTTATGTTATAAAAAAAGAGATGGTCCTAGCTTATAGCTAGGACTATTTTTTATGGTAAATTTGCATGAAAAAACCAATTATTTAGGAATATATTAACATATAAAAATCTTTTAAAATTTATATTGCATTTCGGGTAGATAACGCTTACAATTTGATTTGTAGGTGGTATCAATTTCAGACTTTCAAGTATGGTAGGAGAGAAGAAGCTACCTTTTATAAATTGCAATTTATGTAAACGCTTACTGATTTTAGATAACAGTTGAATAGTATTTAGGGGTTTTAAATTTTTTTAACATCAATGGTCAGACGTCATTCGTTATACGTTATACGACCGATAACTCGTGGGAGAAGTGGAGGATTCACATATGAAAATAGTAATGTTTCTAGTCGGTTTACTTGTAGTATTTGTACTAGGTTTCCTTATCAGTTCAGATCGTAAGAAAATTAAATATAAACCAATTGCACTTATGCTTGTCATTCAATTGGTACTTGCGTATTTCTTACTAAATACAAAGGTCGGATTTGTATTAGTAAAAGGGATTGCAGATGGGTTTGGCGCTATTTTAAAGTTTGCGGAAGCGGGGGTTAATTTCGTATTTGGTGGTCTAGCAAATGATGGACAAGCACCATTCTTCTTAACAGTATTATTACCAATTATTTTCTTAGCAGTACTAATTGGGATTTTACAACACATTAAAGTATTACCGGTTATCATTCGTGCAGTTGGTTTCCTATTAAGTAAAATTAACGGCTTAGGAAAACTAGAATCATATAATGCAGTAGCAGCTGCAATCGTTGGTCAAGGGGAAGTATTCATTACAGTAAAAGATCAACTAAGCAAATTACCGAAAAATCGTTTATACACACTTTGTGCATCTTCTATGTCAACAGTATCGATGTCAATCGTCGGTTCTTATATGAAAATGATTGATCCAAAATATGTAGTAACAGCACTTGTATTAAACTTATTTAGCGGATTCATTATCGTTCATATTATTAATCCATATGACGTGAAAGAAGAAGACGATATTTTAGAATTACAAGAAGATAAAAAACAAACATTCTTTGAAATGTTAGGCGAATATATTATGCTTGGTTTCTCTATCGCTGTAACAGTAGCGGCGATGTTAATCGGTTTCGTAGCATTAATTACAGCAATTAACGGTGTATTCGATTCAATTTTCGGAATCACATTCCAAAGCATTTTAGGATATGTCTTCTCACCATTAGCATTCGTAATGGGTATTCCAACATCAGAGATGCTAGCAGCAGGACAAATTATGGCAACGAAATTAGTAACGAACGAATTCGTTGCAATGCTTGACCTTGGAAAAGTAGCTGGCGATTTATCAACTCGTACAGTAGGTATTTTATCTATCTTCCTTGTATCATTTGCGAACTTCTCATCAATCGGAATTATCGCAGGTGCAACGAAGAGTATCGATGGCAAACAAGCAAACGTTGTATCTTCATTCGGATTAAAACTTGTATACGGTGCAACGTTAGTAAGTATATTATCAGCGATTATCGTTGGGGTTATGCTTTAATAAAAACAAGCGAAGTCGTTTATCTCTCGCCTAGAGGGATGAACGGCTTTTTTATTTTGGTATGATAAATAATATAGAGAGGGGGGAATTAGGGTGAAAGAAGCGGATGGGACGCTTACTCATAGTGATTTTGTTGAAAAGGTTTCAGGTCTTGATAAGAAGGATTTAGCAAAGCTTATTAAGCCGAGAGAAGAAATAAAAAAATCACCTTAATACATTCATTAAGGTGATTGAAATACTACTCAGCTGGAGGCGTAAATGTACGTTTCTCTAATTCAGCATCTAGCATAAATAATGCGTTTGAATCGCTTGTAATACGTTTTAATTTTTGAATGATGCTATCGAATGAAGCTTCTTCTTCTACTTGCTCATCGACGAACCATTTTAAGAAGGTAATTGTTGCGTGCTCACGCTCATCCCAAGCGATATCAGATAAGTTGTAAATACGCTTCGTTACTTCACGCTCGTGCTCAAGTGCCACTTCAAAAGCGTTCAGTACAGATTCATATTCGTTATTCGGATTATCAAATCCGGTAACAATAGCGCGCTCACCGCGGTCGTTAATGTAGTTATAAAGCTTCATTGCGTGGAAACGTTCTTCCTCAGCTTGTACAAGGAAAAAGTTAGCGAATCCATCATAGCTCTCAGATGTACAGTAAGCAGCCATTGCCATATAAGCGTGGGCAGAGTAAAATTCAAAGTTCATTTGATCGTTTAATGCGTCGTGCAATTTTTTAGATAACATAAAATCCCCCTTAGTATTGTGACAAGAATATTATACCATAATTGATAATATTCTCATTTGGATGTCTCGAACCTTTTCGAAAGCTTTGTGACGTGAGCCTCCATAATGTCTTGTAAATCTAAATCATATTTTTGTGAAAGAATAATAAGATTAGATAGTACATCACCCAGTTCTTCTTTTAGTTCCTGTTTTAGCACTTCTTCTGTTTTCACTTCTTCATCAGGGCGATCACGGCCAATTTCAATGGCGCGAACAACACGTGAAACTTCCCCAACTTCCTCAGTTAAGAAATTTAAGCGAATAAAGGCATTATATTGTGACCAGCTTCTTTTTTCGTAAAATTCCTCCACCCATCTTTGAAATGCGACAATATCCATTTCTTCCTCATCCCTTCAATATGTTGTACAATGTTCATTGTATCATAACAATATATAGTTTCGGGGTGTAGGAATGAGAAAGATTTGTGTGTTTGCAGGTTCCAACTTAGGAGAGAGAGCAGAATTTAAAGAGCAGGCAATAGCGTTAGGAAAAATGTTTGTTGAGAACGATTATGAGCTCGTATACGGTGGTTCATGCGTTGGATTAATGGGAGAAGTAGCAAATGAAGTTCTTCGTTTAGGTGGACGTGTAACAGGTGTTATGCCGCGCGGTCTATTCCGAGGAGAAATTGTACATACAGGGTTAACGGAACTAATTGAAGTAGAAACGATGCACGAACGTAAAGCGAAAATGGCAGAACTTGCGGATGCTTTTATTGCATTACCAGGCGGATACGGAACGTTTGAAGAGCTATTTGAAGTTGTATGTTGGTCACAAATTGGTATACATAATAAGCCGGTTGGTTTATTGAATATAAAAGATTTTTACGGACCAATCCTGCAAATGGTTGAACGTGCAGCAGAAGAAGGGTTTATGAACCCATCGAATAAAGATTTGATCGTTTCAGCTGAGACGGCAGATAAACTAATTCATGAGATCAAAAATTACGAGCGTCCTGTTTTAGGAACGAAGTGGAAACAGTTGTCATAATACAAATTTATAGAGGTTTTTGGAAACACATGTCATTTTATCCCGCTTTAATGGGTAGTAAGCCCCCCAACTCAAAATTCAGCGAAAGCAAAGAAGTTAGGTGGGGATCAACTGCCCATAAAAGTCCGATTGGTGAGGGCTAATAATCAGTGGGGGATGAAGAAAACCCCCACTGATTAAAGTTTCACTTTATCTTGAAAAGGCATGTGTTTTTAATTTGGTTAAATATGTTAATGTTGAGATGTGATGTTTTGGGAAAAGGAGAAACAGATGGAGGAGTTTGTGTATTTACGTCCTGTTTTTAAAAGTATATTAGCAGCATCTATTCTTGTTATGCTAATTGTTTCAACACAGAAGAAAGAGCTAATTAATGAATTTTCGCTTTGTTTTATTTCAATATTGTGTATTGGTGTTTCGGCGATAACACTTTTTATGATTGGCTTTATCGTGGATGAGTATAATCTAGCTGGAGATGTGCAGAGTTTTAGCATGTTTATTGCGATTGGCTGTATTAGCAGTTTGAATTTTATTATTTATTATAGACGGCAATAAAAGAAGGCATTCCGTATTACTTTGGAATGCCTTTATCACTTTGATTACTTTGTTTTTTATACAGGTACCAGCCACCCCAGCCGCCACCAATTGCTACAACAACGAGGAAAGCATAGTCTTTCACCTCGATACGTATATTGAAAATATTAGCTATAAGTAAGACAATCCCAACTGTTATTAACGCAAAAAATGCTCTAATTAAGTAGTCTTTCAACTGAACCACTCCCGCCATTTAAGTAGTAAATGATGAATATGGAAAAGCTTTTGGATCTATTTTACTAAAAGGTGTTACCTATATTTTAACATAAAAGAGATTGTAATATATTGATAAAAGTAGAGGGGAGAGGCACTGATATTGTCGTGATTTGTCGGTAAGTCCATACCCTGTGTCGAATCGTTGATATAATTTCATGTATCAGCACGTGCGACCACCCCATAGAAAAAAGCGGCTCTGAACGAGCCGCTTCCGCTTTAAGTATTATCCAGCTCC
>NZ_JAKUFT010000125.1:0-7551 GCF_022663605.1 Bacillus cereus group sp. BfR-BA-01379 | reverse complement strand
GCCTCCCGGAGCGCAAGGTAACACAGGTGCTCCTGGTGCCACTGGATCTCAAGGTCCTCAAGGTAACACGGGCGCTACTGGTCCTCAAGGCGCTCAAGGTAACACAGGTGCTACTGGTGCTACCGGACCTCAGGGTGTTCAAGGTAACACAGGCGCTACTGGTCCTCAAGGTGTTCAAGGTAACACAGGTGCTACTGGTCCTCAAGGTGTTCAAGGTAACACAGGTGCTACTGGTGCTACTGGTCCTCAAGGTCCTCAAGGTAACACAGGCGCTACTGGTGCCACTGGTATAGGAGTTACTGGACCTACTGGACCTTCTGGTGGACCTACCGGACCTACCGGGCCTACTGGTCCTAGCTTCCCTGTAGCAACAATTGTTGTAACAAACAACATTCAACAAACAGTACTCCAATTTAACAACTTCATTTTTAATACTGCAATTAACGTAAACAACATTACCTTCAATGGCACAGATACAGTCACTGTTATCAACGCTGGTATTTATGTCATTAGCGTATCGATTTCTACCACTGCACCAGGATGTGCCCCACTTGGAGTAGGAATTTCAATAAATGGAGCAGTCGCAACTGACAACTTCTCTTCAAATCTAATAGGCGACTCACTTTCATTTACTACAATTGAAACGTTAAGAGCTGGCGCAAACATTTCTGTCCAATCTACTCTTAACGAGATTACGATCCCTGCAACAGGCAACACTAACATTCGTCTTACTGTATTTAGAATCGCTTAAATTCCACGATTTATTGTTTATGGCAAATAAAAAAAGAGCGAGAAACTCGCTCTTTTTTTGTTATGTACAATAATTTATTACTACTCTAATTCAATTGAAACATTTTTTTGTGGTACAAATGTAGAAATTGCATGTTTATAAATAAGCTGTTGCTTACCTTCTGTTTCCAGTAGGACTGTAAAATTATCAAATCCTTTAATTAATCCACGAAGCTGGAAACCATTTAATAAGTACAGCGTAACAAACGTATTCTCTTTACGGAGTTGATTTAAAAACTGATCTTGAATATTGATTGATTGCTTCATGTCGAATCCTCCTCTTTTTCTCTACTTACTATTATTCGACTTTAGTTGTAACTTTCCTTCTATGTATCGTAAAATTTCTGACGTTTTTTCACCGCCTGTAACATCAAACCATGTGACATCCATCTTATTACGGAACCACGTTAATTGGCGCTTTGCATAACGACGTGAATTCGTCTTTAATTGTGATACCGCTTCCTCTAAAGAGACACGATCCTCAAAATAATCATATATCTCTTTATACCCAATCGCTTGAATAGATTGACAATCTCGTATCCCGCTATTATACAATCCTTCTACTTCTTCTAATAAACCTTGTTCCATCATTATATCAACTCGCAAGTTAATGCGATCGTATAGCATTTCTCGATCCATTGTCAAGCCAATCAAGGAAACATCATATAATAACTCGTTTTCTTGTTTTTCAAGTTGATCGCTCATTTTTTCACCCGTCGTGTGGAAAATTTCTAACGCTCTAATGACACGGCGTACATTATTTGCATGAATACGCTCAGCGCTTTCTGGGTCTACTTCTTGTAACTTTTTATGTATATATTCCACACCACGTTCTAATGCTAACTGTTCCATTTGCTCTCGGTATATCGTATCACCAGCATCATCCGTAAACTGATAATCGAATAAAACAGATTGTATATACAGGCCAGTTCCACCAACGATAATTGGCAATTTACCACGCTCTGTAATCTCTCGAATATGCTTACGAACACGTTCTTGAAATTCTGCAACAGAAAATGATTCTTCCGGATCTTTTATATCGACCATATAATGTGGAATTCCGTCCATCTCTTCTTTCGTCACTTTTGCGGTTCCAATATCCATCGTACGATAAATCTGCATGGAATCTCCACTTATAATTTCACCATTCAATGTTTTAGCAAGATCAATACTTAACTTCGTCTTCCCAACAGCAGTTGGTCCAATGATGACAGCAACTTTTTCACGTTGCACTTCTCCCATATCATTCAACTCTCTTTATGTGATGTACTCCATCTATTGATTATATCCAATCTTACCAATTTTAACGGCATGATTGCAAGTTCTTTCATTCCGGTACATGAAATTATAAATAAAAAAAGAACATAGTTTGTCCAATTCCGCATATACATGATTAAAAATACCTTCGAGAGGATGAGTTGACTATGAAACAATCCACCATTAATTTTTCATCTTTAACAAAAGACCTCATTTTAGCTACTGCTACAAAAGAACAAAATTGCTCACAAGAAGAGTTATACTTCGCCTTAAATTGTTTGCTACGTTCTTTTCATTCTACTCTCCATGAAACAACATTACATCCAGAAAATAAAAATACAGAATATATTCAAAATCAATTTTGCAGTGCATATAAAATTATTACAGGTAAAACGATTTATCCTTTTCAATAATCCATAAAAGGCGGTTGCTTACACAATTTCAAGCAACCGCCTTTTATATTCATACATTTATACTACTCTATAACTTTAACTTTTACAGATTTGCGCCCCCAGTTATCAGCACTACCATCTGAGCCAACTAAAACATCAATACGATTTCCTTTAATCGCGCCACCTGTATCTCCAGCAATCGCTTCTCCATATCCTTCTACCCATACTTTTGATCCAAGTGGAATTACTTTAGGATCAACAGCAATTACTTTCATATTTGGATTTGCTGTTAAATCATGCCCCATTGCAGTTAATACACGACCACCATACGTACCATTCTCACTTGGATGCGCTGTATACGCTGTCGCTTCTACTGTTATTTCACGTCCACCAGCAGGCGCACTTTTTTCATTAGATTTCGCAACTGGTTTCGCAGTTGGCTTCTCTTTCGCCACAGGTTTACTTGATTCTACATTCTTAACAGACTCTTTACTCTTAACTGCTTTATTATTTTTAACCGGCGTATTTACTTTTTCCGGCGCTTCTTCTTGCGTTACAACTTCTTTCTTTTCAATCACAGGTGCCGTCCCTGTTAAAAATGGCACGTGAACATATCCTGTTTTTCCATTATAGTTAAATTGCAACCATTCATTTTGAACTTGATTTGTCGTTTCAATTACATCATTTTTATTAAGTTTACCAAGAATTTCAGAGTCCGTATTCGCTCCAGCACGAACATTTAGCACGCCCGCTGTTACATAATATGTACTTTTTGTAAACTCAGCACTCACAAACGCTTCTTGACCATTTAATTTAATTTTCGTCCATCCATTTTCTGTATTTACAACATCTAATTTATTTCCACTTAACATTTTACCTACAAGCTTTGACTCTACAGTTGGGTTTTCTCTAACATTTAATACGTCTGTTGTTACAATCGTTTCTGCTTTCGCAGAACCCGCAAAAATCCCAAGACCAAAAACTGCTGCCGTTGCTATACCTAATAATTTTTTCATGAATAGCCTCCATTTGCTTTGTTTTCGTATTTTCATTATAGCAACAGATTTTTAGGATTTTCTGAAATCACACAATTACAAACCATTCGTAATATACGATTAATGAGTTGTAACATAAATTTCCATATTAATGAATTCCATTTCCAATAGAATTCCCAATAGTTTTCATATATTTTCCACATACAAGCACCAGGATTTTTTCCAGAAAAAATTACAGTATTACTTTTTTGTTACAAAAAATTCATATTCCATTACATCTTTTACCAAAATCCATCATTCTTCAATTATTAACCTTCTTTTTTGTAATAAAAAGGAGCAGCTAATAAAAGCTCCTCCCTTTTCATATGTTATTTAACTTTCTTTTTCCAAATCCCCATCATAAGAGCTGAAACAACTGTCCCTATCAATATCGAGAAAATATATAACACCGGTTTATTTACTAATGCGATAACAAACAGTCCACCATGCGGTGCTGGTAATGTAATTTGGAATAACATAGATAATGCACCCGCAATACTTGAACCAACAACACAACTTACTATTACTCGAACCGGATCTGCAGCTGCAAATGGAATCGCCCCTTCTGTAATAAACGATGCTCCCATAATATAATTTGTTAAACCAGATTTACGTTCCGCTTCAGTAAACTTTGATTTAAAGAATGTAGTTGCAAATGCAATCGCTAATGGCGGTACCATACCACCAGCCATAACTGCTGAGTGAACACCAAAGTTCCCTGCTGAGATTGCAGCGATACCAAATGTAAATGCTGCTTTATTAATTGGTCCCCCCATATCAATTGCCATCATACCACCTAAAATTAAACCTAATAGTATAGCATTTGTACCACCTAAACTATTTAACCAACTCGTTAACATTTCATTTAACGCAACTACAGGTGGATTAACCACTTTTAACATGATAACACCTGTAACTAATAACCCTAATACCGGATAAATCAAGACTGGTTTAATCCCTTCTAACTGCGCTGGTAAACTAGAAAATACCTTTTTCAAACCAACAACAACATATCCAGCTAAGAAACCAGCAATTAATCCACCTAAAAAGCCAGCATTTGCTTGTGCTGCTAAAAATCCACCCACAACACCAGGCATAAAACCAGGTCGATCAGCAATAGAACTTGCAATAAATCCAGCTAAAATTGGTACAAGGAATAAAAAGGCTCCTTTTTCTCCACCGCCAATAGTCATTAATATTTCAGCAATAGGACCTTCCGCCTTAATTCCACCGAACATAAATGCTAATGCGATTAAAATTCCGCCACCAACAACGAATGGAAGCATATTACTTACACCGTTCATTAAGTGCTTATAAATTCCTAACCCTTTTTCTTTCTCTGTACTTTCTGTCTTCCCATCTTCTTTTATTCCTTTAAAGATTGGCGCGTCTTGTTTTACAGCTCGATTAAGAAGCGCTTCCGTTTTTCTAATCCCATCGGCGACTGGCACTTGAATGACATGTTTCCCAGCAAAACGGTTCATTTCTACTTGTTTATCTGCCGCAACAATTATAGCCGTTGCGCGTTCAATGTCCTCTTTTGTTAAACCGTTTTTTATACCTGTTGATCCATTCGTCTCAACTTTAATTGCTATACCTAGCTCTGTTGCTTTTGCTTTCAAGCTATCCGCAGCCATATACGTGTGAGCGATTCCAGTGGGGCAAGCCGTAACTGCTAATACGTATGGTTCATTTCCTTCTGGTTTTGCAACTTCAATCTCCGCTTCTTCTTTTTCATTCTCTTTTTCATCAAATAAACGAAGAAGTTCCTCTTCATCCTTCGCTTCTAATAATTGCTTACGAAATCCTTCATCCATTAATAATGTAGATAGGCGTGATAACGTTTCTAAATGAGTATTATTCGCACCTTCGCTCGCAGCAATCATAAAGAATAAATGAGCTGGCTGTCCGTCAAGCGATTCATAGTTGATACCGCTTACACTTCTACCAAAACAAATCGCTGGTTGCTTAACAGCTTTTGTTTTCGCATGAGGGATCGCAATCCCTTCCCCTATTCCAGTTGTACTTTGTGACTCTCTCTTTAAAATAGCTTCTTTAAATTCCGCTTTACTAATTAAACGATTTGCACCGTCTAATTTCTCAACTAATTCATCTATGACAGCTTCTTTATTTGAAGCTGTCAAATTCATAATAACTGTATCCCTTTTTAATAGTTCTGTAATTTTCATATGTTGCTTCCCCCTATCGCTTAGTTACAATTACTTGCGACAATAATTCTTCTACTTTTTCTTTTTCACATAAATCAGCTGAAAATGCTGTTGCACTCCCTGTTGCAACGCCATATTGAAATGCCTTTTCAATATTTTTTGTCTGTTCATATTTCCCTACAAATCCTGCAACAAGAGAATCTCCGGCCCCAACCGAATTAATTACAACACCTTTTGGAACAGTTGCTTCATATATACCTTCTGCCGTAAATAATAAAGCTCCATCTCCGGCCATTGATACGATCACATGCTCTACGCCTTGTTCGATTAATTTTCTTCCATACGGTAAAATATCTTCTACTGTGGCAATATTTACTCCGAATAACTCACCCAGTTCATGATGATTAGGCTTTATTAAAAAAGGCTTATTTTTAATTACATGCTGCAGTGCACTTCCGCTCGCATCGACTACTACGCGAATACCTTTTTCAGCTCCGAGCGCTGCGATTGATTCATAAAAAGTATTTGAAATAGACGCTGGTACACTTCCAGCTAGTACAACACAATCCCCCTGCTTCATACTTTCAATTTGTTTCATTAATTGTTCAAATTGTTCTTTTGTCACATTAGGACCTCGCCCATTTAATTCTGTCTCTTCTTGCCCTTTTATTTTCACATTAATTCGGGAATCACCGTCTACTTGGACGAAGTTTGTTGTTACACCTTCCGCCTGTAATACATCTTTAATAAATTGACCGGTAAATCCACCAGTAAATCCAAGTGCTACATTTTCCACACCTAAACGATGGAGAACGCGAGAAACATTAATCCCTTTTCCTCCAGGAAACTTCATATCTTTCTCTGCTCGATTTACTGCGCCTAAATCAAAGGAATTAATTTGTACTACGTAATCAATAGATGGATTTAAAGTAACGGTATAGATCATTGTTTATCAGCCTCAATTACATTGGTTTGTCTTTTATATTTTTCTAAATCAATTTCTAAATGGTTTGTAATAATATTTGCCTCTTCAACATTGGCAATTTTCGCAAACGCAACTTCTGAAAACTTACTTTCATCAATTAAGAAATATCCTTCGTTTGCTAATGTTAATGTCATTTGTTTTAATAGTGCCTCTTCTGGATCTGGCGTTGTAAAACCAAGCTGTTCATGTACACCATTCGCGCCTAAAAAACATTTATCAAAACGATACTTTTGCATGCTTTCCTGTGCCATAGCACCAATTAAAGCTTTCGTCCTACTTTTCATCATTCCACCTAGTAAATATGCACGAATATTATTTTCAACTAAAGCTTCAATATGCATAAGTCCATTTGTAACGACAGTAACGTCTTTATTTATTAAAAATGGAATCATTTCAAATGTCGTACTTCCTGCATCTAAATAAATACAATCACCTTGTTCAACAATGCTAGCCGCATGCTTCGCAATTTGTTGTTTTATTTGAATGTTTTTGGATGATTTTTCAACCATCGTTGGCTCCTGTCCTTTTCCTGTTAAAACAGCCGCACCACCGTGAACTCTTTTTAATAACCTTTGTTTTTCCAATTGCGCTAAATCACGACGAATTGTTGATTCAGAGCTTTCTGTTCTTTCCACTAATTGTTGTAATTTTACTACCTTCAGCTCTTTTACAAGTTGCAATATCATTTGATGACGTTCAGGAGTTAACATTTCATTCACCTCTTCTTTGATTACAGTATAATGAAAACGATCACAAAAATCAACCATAAACATTCATAAATAACCAAAACCAATCACAAGCAGTTATAAACAACAAAAACCAATCACAAGCAGTTATAAACAACAAAAAAGAAACCCATTTGATATAACAATCAAATGGGTTTCTTTGCTCGATTCACTTATAAAGAAGCTTTATATATGCTTAAA
>NZ_JAKUFT010000124.1:0-7774 GCF_022663605.1 Bacillus cereus group sp. BfR-BA-01379 | reverse complement strand
CCTGCGATTCTAAACGAGCCGCTTTTGCTTTTAAATTCAAAAAGACAAAAACAGGTAGTTGCAAAATGGAGTTAGCCTTGTTATAATTTCATCATATGTGTTTCATCAATATAGTTGTGTAAGCAGCTGAAGATGAAAAACTCTGTTTCGAAAATGATTCAGGGCGGAAGGAGATGAAAAGAATGAAAGCAGGAATCCATCCAAATTACAATAAAGTTGTATTTATGGACACGAACACAGGCTTCAAATTCTTAAGCGGGTCTACTAAAGGCTCTAGCGAAACTGTTGAGTGGGAAGATGGTAACACTTATCCATTACTAAAAATTGAGATCAGTTCTGATTCTCACCCATTCTACACTGGACGTCAGAAGTTTGCTACTGCAGACGGACGTGTTGACCGCTTCAATAAGAAGTACGGTATCAAGTAATAAAGAACATAAAACAGGCAAGTGTATGTATTCGCTTGTCTGTTTTTTTTGCAAAAATATTAAACCTTTACCCTACTTTGGATTAGGAAAGTAGATGAAAGGAGAGCTCAATGTACTTAATGAATCAAAATGGTTGGATTGAAGTGATTTGCGGGAGTATGTTTTCTGGAAAGTCAGAAGAGCTCATCCGCCGTATACGCCGTACGCAATTTGCGAAACAACATGCGATTGTATTTAAACCATGTATTGATAATCGTTATAGTGAAGAAGATGTTGTATCACATAATGGATTAAAGGTTAAAGCAGTTCCTGTTTCAGCGTCAAAAGATATATTTAACCATGTAACAGAAGAAATGGATGTTATTGCAATCGATGAGGTACAATTTTTTGATGGGGACATTGTGGAAGTGGTGCAAGTATTGGCAAATCGTGGCTATCGTGTCATTGTAGCTGGATTAGACCAAGATTTCCGTGGTCTACCATTTGGACAAGTTCCTCAGCTAATGGCGATTGCTGAACATGTAACTAAATTGCAGGCAGTTTGTTCTGCATGTGGATCTCCTGCAAGTCGTACGCAACGTTTAATCGATGGAGAACCAGCGGCATTTGATGATCCGATTATTTTAGTTGGGGCTTCAGAATCGTATGAACCACGTTGTCGTCATTGCCATGCAGTACCTACAAAACAAAGATAAATGAAACTCGCTATGTAGAGCGGGTTTTTTTCAAAATAGATGAAGATTGGTGGTCGGCTCTTCGTACAGCTAAGAACGTTAGGCAGTCAGAGCTGAGTGAGCCACCTCCACTTTTAAATATAATTTGCGTTTTTTTTATTAAGTACCATATACTAATTGTATTAGATACTAGGATGTAGAGGTGAATGGTGTGTTAGATCGTTTGCAAGCTGTAGAAGATCGTTATGAGAAGTTAAATGAATTGTTAAGTGACCCAGAGGTTATTAGTGATACGAATAAGCTTCGTGAGTATTCAAAGGAACAATCTGATATGCAGGAAACGGTAGAGGTGTACCGTGAGTATAAAGATGTTCGTGAGCAATTAAGAGATGCAAAAGCAATGTTAGAAGATAAGTTAGACGCTGATATGCGTGAAATGGTAAAAGAAGAGGTTTCTGAATTAGAAGGACAAGATAAAGAATTGTCAGAGCGTCTGAAAATTTTACTTGTTCCAAAAGACCCTAATGATGATAAAAACGTTATCGTTGAGGTTCGTGGTGCTGCTGGTGGTGATGAGGCAGCTTTATTTGCTGGTGATTTATATCGTATGTATAGCCGTTATGCTGAGGTACAAGGTTGGAAAACTGAAATTATCGAAGCGAGCTATACAGAGTTAGGTGGATATAAAGAGATTATCTTTATGATTAACGGTAAAGGTGCGTTCGCGAAGCTAAAATTCGAGAATGGTGCTCACCGTGTACAACGTGTTCCTGAAACGGAATCTGGTGGACGTATTCATACATCTACAGCAACTGTAGCTGTATTACCAGAGGCAGAAGAAGTAGAAATTAGTATTCATGAAAAAGATGTTCGTGTTGATACGTTTGCTTCTAGTGGTCCTGGTGGACAAAGTGTTAATACAACGATGTCAGCGGTACGTTTAACGCATTTACCGACTGGTGTAGTTGTATCGTGTCAGGATGAAAAATCACAAATTAAGAATAAAGAAAAAGCGATGAAAGTATTACGCGCACGTGTTTATGATAAGTTTAGACAAGAAGCGCAAGCTGAGTATGATCAAAACCGTAAACAAGCTGTTGGTACTGGTGATCGTTCAGAGCGTATTCGTACGTATAATTTCCCGCAAAACCGTGTTACAGACCATCGAATCGGTTTAACGATTCAAAAGCTAGATCAAATCTTACAAGGTAAGTTAGATGATTTCATCAATGCCTTAGTGATGGAAGATCAGGCTCAAAAGATGGAGGCAGCTGAGTAATGCGTGTCTATGAAGCCCTGAAATGGGCTTCTTCTTTTTTACAGGAAAATGGACGAGATGAAAATGCGGGAGAAATTGTCCTTTGCCATGTATTAAAGACGAACAGAACCGGAATGCTCATGAATATGCGTGAAGAAATAACTGTGGAACAAGAAACAAGTTTTACGGAGTTTATTCATAAGCATGTAGAAGGTATTCCTATTCAATATATGATTGGTTATGAAATGTTTTATGGACGGTCGTTCTTTGTGAATGAAGAAGTATTAATACCAAGACCGGAAACAGAAGAGCTTATAGTGGGAGTGTTAGAAAGAATCGAGCGTCATTTTGGTGATGAGAAACTGCATGTGTCAGATATCGGTACAGGTAGTGGAGCGATTTCTATTACGCTTGCTTTAGAAAATAAAAATCTTCATGTGTATACGGTAGATATTGCACAAGAGTCGATTGAAGTTGCGAAAGAAAATGCAAAAACTTTGGGCGCAGAAGTAACGTTCTATCACGGTGATTTATTATCGCCATTTCATAAAACAGGTCAAAAGTTAGATGTTGTTGTTTCAAACCCCCCATATATACCAGAAGAGGATTGGCGTGGCCTTTCTCCTGTGGTGAAAGAGCATGAGCCAAAGAGAGCGCTTGTTGGCGGTGAAGACGGATTAGATTTCTATCGCCGTTTTATGGAAGAGTTGCCGAATGTGTTGCAGAAGAAAGCAATTGTGGCATTTGAAATTGGAGTAGGGCAAGGTGAGGACGTGAAAGGGTTGTTACAACAAACTTTTCCACATGCTCATGTTGAGGTTGTTTTTGATATTAACGGAAAAGATCGTATGGTATTTGCAGAGATGGAGTAAGGTTCAGACCTTACTCTATTTTTTGTGGGAAAATTTATATAGATTTTGAATTTAATAGTTTAGAAAGATGAAAGTCTGTCCACACTGTTTGTAGAAGGGACGGTGGAGGAAATGAAAAAACAAGTTATTGCTTATCTTCTTCTATTATTAATTGGTGCACAGTTGCTTGTGCAGTTTGGATATATGAAAGCTGATGCGAAAGGGCCTTCAGTTATTCCGAAAGAGGCCGTTCGATTACGAATTTTAGCAAATAGTGATTCAGATAAAGATCAGGCGTTAAAGCGCAAAGTGCGTGATGAAGTAAAAGCACAAATTGATGGATGGGTAGCGGATTTAACTTCATTTGAAGAGGCGCGCAAAGTCATTCAAAGTCATATTCCAGAAATCGAAAAAACAGTGGCAAATACGTTGAAAAAAGAAGGAAGTAAAGATTCATTTCAAGTGAAATTCAGTAAGAATGTAAAGTTTCCTACAAAGGTATATGGGAATTTTATTTACCCAGCAGGGGAATATGAGGCGGTATTGATTACAATTGGGGAAGGTGAAGGGGCAAACTGGTGGTGTGTATTATTTCCGCCGATGTGTTTCTTGGATTTTTCAAGTGGTACAGCTGTAAGGAAAGAAGAACATGTTGTGAAGGCTGAATCTCCTGAAGAAGGAGAAGTTAAGAAACAAGATGAGGAAGTAGTGGATGTAAGAGAGAAGAAAGAGGATAAAGTGAAAGAAACGAAAGTTGTAAAGCAGGAAGTTGCAAAAAAAGTAACAGCTTCTGAAAAGAAATTAGTAAAAAATGAAACGAAAGTAGAAGAACAACCTGTAAGTAAAGAAGAAACAAAAACTGTGGAAAAACCTGTGGAACAAAAGCAAGAAAAACAAAATGAGTATGTAAAAGTAGAGGAGGAAGAAGAAAAGCCAGAAGTGAAGTTATTTATTGTAGAAGCTTTTACATCTTTATTCTCTAAATAGTACTATTAGTAAATCCCTTCTCATATATAAAAAAGAGGAGGGATTTACTATGAAGAAAGTATATTTTGCAACGAAAGCAGATGTGGAAAGATTGCATTCTTTTTTCGGACAAGCTAATAAAAAAGATGATAAAATAAATGAGTTGTACGCGCAATTTATGATTTTGGAAGAGGCGGAAGAAATACGGGCTGTTATCGGATATGAACAAAGTGAAGAACACGCACTGATTCGTTCTTGTTTATTCACACCTAATGTGGATAAACAGACTTTCTTATATTTTTTTGAAATGTTTTTGCAGTATATGAAAGAAAAAAATATTCGACAATTGTACTTACTAACAAATCATCCACAATCTATAACAATCTTTCAGTTTTTTGACTTTGTTACTATAGAGAAAGAAAACGTACCAGAGAGAATTCGACAGTTAGAACACTTTTGTAAAAATATAAAAGAGCCAAATGCAATAATACTAAATTGTCAGCTATTCACAAAGTTATCCACGGATTAATTAGGTTTATCCACATTTTGTGGATAAACCTTGTTTGTCTTTTGGATAAATCTCATAGTAAACTAAAAATAGACAAGTATTTCAGGGTAGAAAAGGACGTGTGAAAAAATGCATACAAATATGTGGGTTGTGGATAATGTTGTGGAAAGAAATAAATATTATCCACAGTTACAAGAAGCAGCAAAATTATTAAGGGAAAACGAGGCGATTGCCTTTCCTACAGAAACGGTATATGGACTAGGCGCCAACGCGATGAATGATGAAGCAATCGCGAAAATTTTTGAAGCGAAAGGAAGACCGAGTGATAATCCACTGATTGTCCACATCGGTACAAAGTCACAGTTGGACGGGATTGTGAAAGAAATTCCGCCAGTTGCAGAGAAGTTAATGGAACATTTTTGGCCAGGTCCGTTAACAATTATTTTACCTAGAAAAGAAGGAATTTCAGAGAAGGTGACGGCAGGACTTAATACGGTTGGAGTAAGAATGCCTGATCATCCAGTAGCGCTTGCTCTTATTGAAGAGGCAAATGTACCTGTTGCAGCACCGAGTGCGAATCGTTCTGGTCGTCCAAGTCCGACATTAGCGTCTCACGTATATGAAGATTTAAATGAGAAAATCGCAGGTATTGTAGATGGTGGTGCGACTGGAGTAGGTGTTGAATCGACTGTAATTGATTGTACGAGCGATGTTCCAACGATATTACGCCCAGGTGGGATTACGAAAGAACAATTGGAAGCGGTGATTGGTACTGTTTCTTTAGATCCGGCTTTAAAGGATGAGAAGGAAAAACCGAAATCACCTGGAATGAAATATACACATTATGCACCGAAAGCGCCACTGAGTATTGTGGAAGGTTCACGTGAATTTATTCAACGCCTTGTGGATGAGAAGAAAGAAGAAGGGTTCAAAGTAGGTGTATTAACGACAGAAGAGTATCAGCATGTATACAACGCAGATGTTGTATTGTCTTGTGGTGTTCGAAGCGATTTAGCAAGCGTTGCGACTAAATTATATGATGTACTTAGAACGTTTGATGCAAGTGAAGTGGATGTTATTTTTAGTGAATCATTCCCGAATGAAGGAATAGGGAATGCCATTATGAATCGTTTAACGAAAGCGGCAGGGCATCAAATTATTACTGAATGATAAGGTACGATTAGCAAACAGAATATTTCTCCTCGGATAAGCATATTTTGAAGTAGCACGTCCGAGGAGGGACATGAATGACGTTTGAACAGCTACTACCTTTAACAATTATGGCATTCGCCTTAGGGATGGATGCGTTCTCGGTGAGTCTTGGTATGGGAATGATGACCTTAAAGGGAAGACAAATCCTGTATATCGGTATGACGATAGGGATATTTCATATTATCATGCCATTTATAGGGATGGTATTAGGTCGTTTTTTATCAGAGCAGTATGGAGATGTTGCACATTTTGCAGGTGCTATTTTATTAATTGGACTAGGATTTTATATTGTATATTCATCTGTTTTGGAGAATGAAGAGACTAGAACGGCCCCTATTGGAATTAGCTTATTCGTATTTGCATTTGGTGTTAGTATAGATAGTTTTTCAGTAGGCCTTAGTCTTGGTATTTACGGGGCGCAGACACTTATTACGATATTACTTTTTGGGTTTGTTAGTATGTTATTAGCGTGGCTTGGTTTATTAATTGGTAGGCATGCGAAAGATATGCTCGGCACATATGGTGAGATAGTAGGCGGTATCATTTTGGTTGGATTTGGATTATATCTCCTTTTTCCTATATAATTTTAAGGAGGAGGGCGTTATGAACAAGCTATTGGAATGGTATATTCGATTTGTAACTTTCTTTCCTAGATGGTTGCGACTGCTTGTTATTTGGGGTATTATTTTGCAAATTTCAATTTTAGGTTGGATGAAGTTAATTCGCGAATGGTAAGATAGCTCCTTTCTGTGCATAGTTGTATTTATACTATATTGATTGCGCTAAAAAATTACACAAATAGAAAGGATGAGATGAATGACGAGATTGAAGCAAGTTTTTGGTATTATTATTAGTTTTTTTGTTTTTTGGTTTAGTATGCTCGGTGTACAAATGTTTGCTGAGTTTTTAGATATTGAGTCATTGAAGTTTGTTGCGGGAAAAACGGAGGCGGCGCGTGCCTTTTATTCTCCGTATCCGTTTATAATCGTTTTTCTTATTACATTGCTTTCCCTATATTTCTTAGTAATTAAGCTTGGGAAACCGAAAAAAGAGAAAGTACCTACTTTAGAGGAGCAGAAGGAAGAGATATAAGGGGGAGACTATGTCTAACATTTCTTTAGCAGAAGCTGTAAAATTAAAAAGCGTATTATCGAAAAGAATACATGAATTAGAAGAAGAGATGAACCAAATTGGATTTGTTGAAATTGAAAAAGGTGATACACTTCCAAAACAGACGCGTACATTGGTACAGGTGGAACAGGAATTAGATGAAGTTCGCGCTGATTTTCGTCTTTTAGATAAATTGATGTATGAAGCAAATATTCAAAACGAAGTTAATTTCAACGGAGAAAACGTAACGATTGTTGAAGCGATAGAGCTCGCAACACAGTTACGTGCGAAAGCTCGAAAGTGTAAAGAGTTTGGCGTGAGTAAGAAAGAAGAGCATGTATATTCTTACGGTGAAACATCGTCTCTTTTAAAAGTAGCGATGTTCGATCCTGAAGTATATCGTGTAAAAGGTTTAGAGTTAGAGAGACAAGCTAATAGATTGTCCAATTTAATTAATGCGAAAAACTACGCGGTTGAACTAGACTTCGATGGTGAAAAATACTTTTAAACCTTGAAGTGGTGAGACTCCGCTTCAAGGCATAGAAGAAGACCGCTTTTGTAAAATGAGATTTTGTGATGGCAAAGGGACAACCAATCATCCAATAACCAATCACACTGTTACTTTTTACCGATGACCAATGATGGTAAAAGAGGTCGATGACCAAAATTGAAAAATTATTTTTCTTCTTCTATGAAAAGGCTGTACCAAATTAATTTGGTACAGCCTTTTATATTTTATAGGTATTCTATTTTGAGCGAATTGCTTC
>NZ_JAKUFT010000123.1:0-8132 GCF_022663605.1 Bacillus cereus group sp. BfR-BA-01379 | reverse complement strand
GAGTAGTATTAAAAAGTATAGGCGGTTCATTCAGAATGAGAGGGGGATGGAGCTTTTGACGTAGAGGCGATTTGTGCCTCGCAGGAAAAAGCGAAGCCACCGAACATTCTAACCGCCGGAACTAGATTCAGTAAAAAGTGGAAGCGGCTCATCCAGAACAGGAGGGCATTGGAGCTCCTGACAAAGAGGCGCTTTTTGCCTCGTAGGAAGGCGCGAAATGACCGACTGTTCTAGCCGCTGGAACTAGATTCAATAAAAAGCGTAGGTGGCTCTTTCCAAAGAGCCGCGTAGGCTATAAACCAATAAAAAATGAAAAGCTAACTGCTCGTAGAAAGTTGGCTAATTAAAAGAAAGCTAGGAGGGAACCCGATGAATAAAGGGCGCGTTACGCAAATCATGGGTCCGGTTGTAGACGTTAAGTTTGATGGCGGAAAGCTACCAGAAATCTACAACGCCCTTACGGTAAAACAAAGCAACGAAAACGGAACAAGCATTAACTTAACATTTGAAGTTGCACTTCATTTAGGTGATGATACAGTTCGTACAGTTGCAATGTCTTCCACAGACGGACTTGTTCGTGGTACAGAAGTAGAAGATACTGGTAAAGCAATCTCTGTACCAGTTGGTGATGCAACACTTGGTCGCGTATTTAACGTATTAGGTGATGCAATTGACTTAGATGGTGAGGTTCCTGCCGACGTACGTCGTGATCCAATTCACCGTCAAGCACCTGCATTCGAAGAACTATCTACTAAAGTAGAAATTCTTGAAACTGGTATTAAAGTAGTAGACTTACTTGCTCCTTACATTAAGGGTGGTAAGATCGGTCTATTCGGTGGTGCCGGTGTAGGTAAAACTGTATTAATTCAGGAATTAATTAATAACATCGCACAAGAACACGGTGGTATCTCTGTATTCGCTGGTGTAGGTGAGCGTACTCGTGAGGGTAACGATTTATACCACGAAATGAGCGATTCTGGCGTAATTAAGAAAACTGCGATGGTATTCGGACAAATGAATGAGCCACCTGGAGCACGTCAACGTGTTGCATTAACAGGTTTAACAATGGCTGAACATTTCCGTGATGAGCAAGGACAAGACGTACTTCTGTTCATCGATAATATCTTCCGTTTCACGCAAGCAGGTTCTGAAGTATCTGCCCTTCTTGGTCGTATGCCATCTGCGGTAGGTTACCAACCGACACTTGCAACAGAAATGGGTCAATTACAAGAGCGTATTACATCTACAAATAAAGGATCTATCACGTCTATCCAAGCGGTATATGTACCAGCCGATGACTATACGGATCCAGCACCAGCTACAACGTTCGCTCACTTAGATGCAACAACAAACTTAGAGCGTCGTTTAACACAAATGGGTATTTACCCAGCCGTAGATCCATTAGCATCTACATCTCGTGCACTTTCTCCAGAAATCGTAGGAGAAGAGCATTATGAAGTAGCTCGTCAAGTACAGCAAACTTTACAGCGTTATAAAGAGCTTCAAGATATCATCGCTATCTTAGGTATGGATGAGTTATCTGAAGAAGATAAGTTAGTTGTACATCGTGCTCGTCGTATTCAATTCTTCTTATCTCAAAACTTCCACGTAGCTGAGCAGTTTACAGGTCAAAAAGGTTCTTACGTACCTGTAAAAAATACAGTTAGCGGATTTAAAGAAATTCTAGAAGGAAAATATGATGACCTTCCAGAAGATGCATTCCGCCTTGTTGGTGGCATTGAAGAAGTTATTGAAAACGCGAAGAAAATGATGGCGTAAGGCCTTAGGAGGGACGAATTATGAAGACATTTCCAGTCAGTATTGTAACTCCTGATGGACCGGTTTACGAAAAAGAAGTAGAAATGGTAAGTGTAAAAGCAGAGAGTGGGGAAATGGGGATCTTACCAGGTCACATTCCAACTGTTGCACCGTTAAAAATTAGTGCAGTTCGTCTGAAACATGGTGGACACACTGATTATGTAGCAGTAAGCGGTGGCTTTATCGAAGTTCGTCCAGATAAAGTAACTGTATTATCATCATCTGCTGAAGAAGCAAACCATATCGATATCCATCGTGCAAATGAATCGAAGCGTCGCGCTGAGCAACGTATGCAAGATAAACAAGCACATGTTGACTTTAGACGTGCAGAAATGGCATTACAACGTGCCGTGAACCGTTTAAACGTTTCTGATATGAAATAAAAAATCCGTAAAGGCTTTGCCTTTACGGATTTTTTTGTGTAGTTTATGGATAATTTTACAAAAATGGTATAATTATATTGATGCTTGTATAAGTAGAGAATGTACAACGATTTATCCCGCGTTAACGGACAGTAAAACTCCCACCTCAAAATTCAGTTGGAGCAAAGAAGTTAGGTGGGAGATCAACTGTCCGTTAACGTCCGATTGGTTCAACTAATAATCAGTGGGGGATGAACAAAACCCCCACTGATTAAAGTTTCACTTTATAAAGGAGCTGAATAAATGATTGGTGAAATGAAACGAGAAGCGTTGCACTCTTTAAAGGGAAATTGGGGACTAGGTGTTGGATCAACAATTTTATATTTTATTTTAAGTTACGTTGTTTCGATGGCTGCAATGCTTATACTTTTAATTCCAGGAGTTATTATATTTTTACTATTTGTTGGTTTCACAGGTTCACTTGAAGAGCAAACAATATCAATTGGAGCAGGTATTACATTTGGAATTTTTTATTGCATTATGATAATTTTAAGTAACGCATCGTATGGAATTACATCATACGGTTATACAAATGTATTTTTACAGATTAGTAAACGAGAAAGTGCTAAAGTAGATCACTTATTCGAAGGATTTCGTGGCTTTAAAAGAATGATGAAAACGATGTGGGCAATGCTTGCGATTTTGTTATATACAGGCACATGGATTCCAATGTTGCTAGTAGCCGTATTCGCATTTTTTGGTGAAGAAGGAAATACGTCGTTTACTATCGCTTTCTTTGTACTATTAGCTATTTCAATCGTTGGTATGATTGTGATGTACTTTTCTTATGCGCTGACGTACTATGTTATGGTTGAAAATCCAGAGTATAGTGTGTCACAGGCAATGAAAGAAAGTAAGCATCTTATGAAGGGGCACAAATTGGATTTGTTTCTGTTGTGGCTGAGTTTTATAGGTTGGGCAATGTTAGCGATTCTTACACTTGGAATAGGTTTTCTTTGGCTTAGCCCGTATATGAGTACAACGACAGCACATTTTTATCGCCATCTTTCAAAAGATGAATTGGAGTAGGAACATGCTATACTAATAGGGTTATTATGTATAGGAGGACGATTATGATTAGTGATTTAAAAGGAGAAGCGCTAGATTCATTAGAAGGGAAATGGGGATTAGCTGTCGGTGCAACATTACTGATTTCTATTCTTATTTCAGCTTTTAGTTTTAGTATTAATTTCATTTTCTCTCAGGTTTGGGATTGGAAAGAAGTAAATAGCTCGCTTTCAGTAGATGTTATTTCAATATTGATGGTAGGCCCATTAACGCTAGGTGGTTATTATTTAGCACTGCATATCATTCGTGAAAAGGAAGCGCGTATTGGACATATATTCAGATGGTTTACAGAAGGAAGTAAGTTTATCAAGTCATTTTTATTATATATAGTAGTGAACATTTATATTTTCTTATGGTTTTTACTATTTATTATTCCAGGCATTATTAAATCATTTTCTTATGCGATGACGTACTTTATTATAAACGATCACCCTGAGTATTCTATAAATCAAGCTATTACAGAAAGCCGTCGTATGATGGATGGACATAAGATGGAGTATTTCATTTTATGTTTAAGTTTTATCGGTTGGTTTATATTAAGTTGTATTACGTTAGGAATTGGATTCCTATGGCTAATTCCATATTTTTATACGACGTCAGCAGCTTTTTATGAAGAAATTGCAGAGGAATATTACGAGAAAAAAATTCCGACACTATAAAAACACCCAGTATGAGCTATTGATTCATACTGGGTGTTTTTTGTAGGAATTTTATAAATTGATGACTCGTAAGTGGTTTACTGAAATAGTAGCCTTGCATATATTTACAGTTGTTTTTTTGTAGAAATTTAAGTTGTTTTTCTGTTTCAATTCCTTCAGCAACGACAGAAAGGTTTAAAGTATTTGCAAGGGAAAGGATAGTAGAAACGATGGCTCTTTCCTCAGGTCGATGATCGGCGAGTTGTGTAAATTCTCTCGGTACTTTTAATGTATCGATAGGGAAAATTGATAAATAAGCGAGAGAAGAATATCCGGTACCGAAGTCATCAATGGATGTTTGAATACCATATTCTTTTAATTGTTTTAGTCTTGATAATGTTTCTTTTTCATCGATCATCGCAATTCGTTCTGTTAACTCAAGTGTTACATATTTGGGATCGACGTTAAGGTCTGTTAGTATTTGTGAAATATGTTTGATTAAATGATCTTGTTGGAACTCCTTTGCTGATAAGTTCACACTTATTTTTAAATTTTGGTAGCCGAAAGTATGCCATATTTTTAACTGGCGACAAGATTCTTTTAATACCCAATGACCGAGTGGAATAACTTGTGGAGTCTCCTCTACGATTGGAATGAACTCACATGGCGGAATGTCACCTAGGAGCGGGTGTTTCCAGCGTATTAATGCTTCAGCTCCAATAATTTTTTTCGTCGTAATATCAATTTGTGGTTGATAGACGAGATAAAATTCCTCATTTACTAAAGCGAGTGGTAAATCTTTTTCAATTCGAGCTTTTCGTTCCATTTTTTTATACAATTCTTTCGTGTACAGAGAGCTACCGTTTTTCCCTTTGTTTTTTGCTTCGTACATGGCCATATCGGCATGCTGCAAGATTGATAATGGATCTTCACCTGCTTCAGGATATATTGCAATCCCGATGCTTGGTGAGATTTTTAAATGTTGATTTTCAATTTCGAATGGTTCGTTCATGTCTGCTACAATCGCATCAGCTATTTTTTTTACATCGGGTCTTTTTTTATAATTCTCAATAAGGATTGTGAATTCATCCCCAGCTAATCGGGCGAGCTTCATATTTGGTGTTGCTATTCTTTCAAGCCTTTTTGCTACTGCAATTAATAGAAGGTCTCCAACCCTATGACCGAGGGTGTCGTTAATAACCTTAAAGCGGTCTAGGTCAAGAAACATAACAGCAAAAGGCCTTTTTGATATTTCGGATCGAGCAATTGCTTGTTCTACATATTGATGAAATGCACGGCGATTTGCAAGCTCTGTTAACGTATCATGGTATGCTAGAAAATTAATTTGTTCTTGTTGTTGTTTGCTTTCCGTAATATCTTTAATCATTAAATAAACCCCAGAGATATGATTTTTTAAAAAGATAGGAACGGCTGTAACGTGCAAGTAGTAGATATCTCTATTTTTATGATATGCCCGTATTTCTAAAGAAATAGATTTCCCCTTTTTTACGCGATGAAAGGCATTAATGATTTCTTCCAAATCTTCTTCATACATAAGTGAATAGTAAGGTTGATTTAATAATTCATTCGTTTGATAGCCGAGTAAAGTAGTACCAGCATTGTTCACATTGAGAAAATTACCGTACAAATCTAATGTGAAGATTGGATCTGGATGGTGCTCGTATAAAGATTTAAACATTTGTTGGTTATGGTATAGTTCATTTTTTTGTTCCACTAAATCTTCTGTACGTAATTCAATTTGCTTTTCGAGTTCGGAGTTGAATTGCATTTGGGCTAGTAATAATATTTTATTTTGTTTTCGAACTAAACTATGGCGTATGAGAACGAAGGAGAAAGTTATCATAAGCCCGATTACTACAATAGGTGCAAAAACGTATTCAACTAATATAAAAACAATAAGCATGACTACAGAAATATAAGGTAATGACAATCTGATTGATTCCCCAAGTTTAGGTGTTAATAGTACTTGCTCTTGTCTTTCAGGTTCTTTTGTATGCAGAATACAGGCGATTGCTACTAGTACTAAAGTTACTTGATAGAGAGGAGTAACTGTAAACATGGAATACTCGGGTGTGAAGTATTTGATATAAGCATAAATAGCATCTGTAGTAGCATATAAAATTAAAGCACTGCCAAGAAGCGCACCAACTGTTTTTGATAATAAGGATAATGGCTTGAATAACAAATTGATTCCTATGAGAAAAAAGAGCAAATCGGCCATTGGATAGGTAAGTTGAACAAATATGTCGATATAGGATGTTGAAGAAACGTGAATGGTGCGTTCAATAAGTAAGTAGTAACTTAAAGTGAATTGTGCTGTAACAATAATACAAATATCACATATCATAAAAAGCTTTTCTAATAAATCGCGGTTATAGATGATTTCATATAGAAAGGCAAATGCAAAGCTAATTAAAAAAAGTAGATAAAAAAAATCGGACGCATCGACGAATGTATAGTAGTCCTTTAAAATTAAACGTTGATAGGCAACGACGATATCACCAATGAAATAAGAGAGAGTTCCAACAGATAAAATGGTCCAAAATAAACGAGGTAATCCTTCTTTTTTATTTGAAAAATAAAGTATATAACTACAAGCGATAATATCAATGAATAAGGTACTCATTCCAATTAAAATTTGAAAAGGAAATGAGTATTCATATAGAAAAGGCATTGCTACGTAATGAATCGCTACAGATAACAATATAATGCTTATAAGAATACTTACATGTGTTTGTTTCTTCATTTATCTCACCCACGGTATATACATATAAATTCCTCTTTTTCTTTTTTATTGTTTCTTGAAAAATATATATAATTTCTATACTTATTTTGCACAGGTATAGCGAGTTATAAAAATAGATTTTAATAATTCTCGTTTCTGTCCCCAACATATCGACATAGGAATTTGAAGTTTGTTATAATGATTAAAATAGTTGCATTATTTAGAAAAATTTAAAAATAATAATTACTGCAACTAGGACATATTGTTTACTAAGTGAACTTGTTCTTAATTCAGGGGGGAGGGTTTCACAATGGCAAGTGTATATGAAAATAGTTATATGATCGTTTTGATTTTCTTGCTATTAGGTATATTGCTGCCGGTAGTGGCTCTTACATTAGGAAGGATGCTGCGTCCAAACAAACCAAGTGCAGCGAAAGCGACGACGTATGAGAGTGGGATTGAGCCTTTTCATGATGCGAATATTCGGTTTCATGCTCGTTATTATATTTTTGCTTTATTGTTTGTCATCTTTGATGTAGAAACTTTATTTTTATATCCATGGGCTGTTGCATATGACAAGCTCGGTTTATTTGCACTGATTGAAATGCTCATCTTTGTTGTAATGTTGCTAGTTGGATTAGCGTATGCTTGGAAAAAGAAGGTGTTACAATGGTTATAAATTTTGAGGAATTACATCCAAATGAACGTGCTGAATTAGAACGAAATATCTTTTTTTCTACATTGGAGCAATTGAAAGGATGGGCACGGAGCAATTCTTTATGGCCGATGACATTCGGACTAGCATGCTGTGCAATTGAAATGATGGGAGTAGGTTCATCACATTATGATTTAGACCGATTTGGGTCATTTTTTCGGACTTCACCAAGGCAATCGGACGTTATGATTGTGTCGGGAACGGTAACGAAGAAGATGGCTCCTATTGTTCGGCGTTTATATGATCAAATGCCTGAACCAAAATGGGTTATTGCAATGGGATCTTGTGCGACAGCAGGTGGTCCGTATGTAAATTCATACGCTGTTGTGAAAGGTGTAGATCAAATCGTACCAGTTGACGTGTATATTCCTGGCTGCCCACCAAATCCTGCTGCCTTAATTTATGGAATTAATAAATTGAAAGAAAAAATTCGTTACGAGGCAAAGACGGGAAAGCAGGTGACGAATAAATGAGTGATCCAAACAAAGACTTAGAGGATTTGAAAAAAGAAGCGGCTAGGCGTGCGAAAGAAGAGGCAAGAAAGCGTCTTGTTGCGAAACATGATGCGGATATAAGTAAACTTGAGGAAGAAAATCGAGAAAAAGAGAAAGCGCTACCAAAAGATAGTGAAATGACTTTGGAAGAAGCAAAACGGCGCGCAGCCGCGGCCGCGAAAGCAAAAGCAGCGGCATTAGCGAAGCAAAAGAGAGAAGGAAGCGAAGAAG
>NZ_JAKUFT010000122.1:0-8172 GCF_022663605.1 Bacillus cereus group sp. BfR-BA-01379 | reverse complement strand
AAAAATCGCTAATATAATTGCATGTGTCAAACAAAGCAAACCTCTCCATACGATAGGAAGATTTTTTCACATAATGAAATGTACATATGATTGAATTTTCTGTATAATCTTATGTGCGGAGGGGATACACATGAGAAGATGGGGGATTGAGTTTTTAATTTTAACAGTCGTTATTATTTGGGGGATAAATTTTACGATTGCGAAATATGGACTTTTAGAATTTACAGCAATTGAGTTTACTGCACTTCGGATGATATCGGCGGCACCGCTTATGTTACTCCTTACATTTTTTATTGAAAAGTCGGTTTATATGGAGCGAAAGGATATACCTAGGTTAATCATCGTTAGCGTTGTAGGTATTGTACTGTATCAAACATTGTTTATGGAAACTGTCAAATATACGTCCGCTACAAATGCCTCATTACTCATTTCTATTTCACCTATTTTTACAACTGTATTTGCTATTTTTTTGAAACAAGAAAAGTCTTCTTCTCGAAAGCTCATTGGTTCTATCATTGCCTTTGGCGGTGCAGCATTAGTTTTAGTAGCAGGACATTCACTTGCTAGTTCTTTTTATGGTAACGGAATTGGACTTATAACATCAATATGTTGGGGACTTTATCCTGTTTTAGCAGGTCCACTAATTACAAAATATTCAGCACTACGTGTTACCGCATGGTCAGCATTAGTTGGCGCGATTCCGCTTTTATTGTTAAGTGGACCACATGTATTTATAATGCCATTTCAAATTACACACGAAATGACACTATTCGCTTTACTATATTCCATTTTCTTTGTAACAGTATTTGGTTTAGTAATGTGGTATGTTGGTATTCAAAAAATTGGCGCGTCACATACGATGGTATATATGTATATAACGCCGCTTGTAGCTGTTTTATTTGCAGCTGTATGGGCAAATGAATATGTATCGTTTCAACAAATAATCGGTGGCATTATTATTTTCTTCGGTCTATGGTTTGTGAAATCGGAGAAAGTAAAAGTTCATTCTATTGCGGGGAAACCTATATCAAAATAGGAAAACAGATCACCTATGATCTGCTTTCCTATTTTTTTATTTTTGGTAAGAAGACGAGAAATAAGATAGCAGTAATAAGAGGAATTAAGTTTAAAAATGGAATACGGAAGAGTGTGATAAGAATAATACCTGGAAGAAGAACACCGAGGACAGCGTAAAAAATACTGTGATTTTTCGTGTACCAATACAATGAAAGTCCAATAAGTGCAGGGATAATGAGGTGAATGAGAGCCATTAAAAAATAAATCATTAGACGCCCCCTTTATTTGTGTGCTTATTACATCATATCCGTATGTTCATAGATTGATATCACTTTTTTCATAAATGGACGAAAAATGTTTGGAAAAACGTCACAAATTATGAGAATATGATGTTTGAAATCTTGTATAATATTATTTCCTGAAAACATTAAAAACAACATAAACAAACTGTTTATGTTGTTTTTAATTTGAGTGAAATGAATTTTAAGTAGTATGAACTCGAAAGAACTGAGTTATACAGCTTTTGTTGGATAGATAAAGTGAAACTTTAATCAGTGGGGGGGTTGTTCATCCCCCACTGATTATTAGTTGAACTAATCGGGCTTTTACGGGCAGTTGAGCCCCCACTTAACTTCTTTGCCTCCACTGAATTTTGAGGTGAGGGTCGTACTGCCCGTTAATGCGGGGTAAAAATTACCGAAGAGGAGAACAGCATGATTAGTATGTCATTAAGATCGTTTAAAATTCAATCGTATTATTTACTAGGTTTTCTTTTACTAGGCTGGATGTTAACGCCGTTTTCAGCTCATTTTCTAGGTGCAGGAATTGGACTGATTGTAAGTATGTATTGCGTTTGGCTTTTAGGGAGACGAATTGAGAAGCTTGGAGATAGTATCGTAAAGAAAACGAAAGCACCGACGCTCGGTATGTTTAATCGTTTTGCAGCTGCTATTTTAGGTGCTATTATTATGTACGAAATTGAGCACCACATGGTTATGTGGGCATTTGCAGTAGGGATTCTGGGCGGTTATTTCTTAATCGTTGTGAATTTAGGCTACTATAGTATGAAAGATGAGGAAGAATTAACGAAGAGCTAAAAAGATAAAAAGATAAAAGCCTCTTTTAGATGGAATAGAGGATCCGGCGAAGGATAGAAGAGGTCAGGGCCTTTTTTAGCCCCATGCGATGTGAAACCAGAGAGATGTAGTGAGTAGGGATATAATTTATATGTTCGAAGCTGTGAATTGTCTGTGTGGAAATGGGCTTACTCTGGGATAAGTGATTCAGTGATGGATAGTACAACAGGAAGCGTAACTTTTTATAAAATACAGGTTGCTGCTTCCAATAAGTTAACATGAAATCACGTATTTGTATGATTCTCGGGTTCTTTAAAAAGGTTGGATATAATACAACAAGTTATTCCGGTAATTAGAATAATATATTTTCTCGTTTCACTTGTATGCTCAAATAAATTAACGTTAAGCATCACAAGTCCCCAAAACATTTGAATCGCTCCGTAACTGAATAAAATTTTTCCTGTACGAGAAAATTTTTTCATAGGACTCACCCTTTCCTGTATATGTAAATTTTATCATAAAAAATGAAAAGTGAATGGTTATAAAATGAATTTTCTGTAATTTTTCCGAACTACATCACGGATGAAGAGAGAAGATATAGAAAGAAGCTTACGTAAAAACGTAAGCTTCTTTTTTATGTAAGTGTGTATAACCGTTAAGCCGCATTGGGTTTTGTCGGTGAGTACGCGGAACTTTACGGTTACACGACACTTATTCATATGAGTAAAAGGGTTATTCCAACAGAAAGTTTGTACTTAAGCGATTGGACCGCCTAAGTTAATAATATTTTCAGAAACGCTGTCGAACTTTTTGAAGTTCTCTTTGAATTCGCTCGCAAGCTCGATTGCTTTTGCTTTGTAAGCAGCTTTATCAGCCCAAGTTTGTTCAGGCATTAACACTTCGTCAGGTACACCTGGTACGTGAAGTGGAACTTCAAGACCGAAGATGTCATGTTTAGCTGTTTCTGTTTTCGCAAGTTCGCCGCTTAATGCTGCTTGAATCATTGCACGAGTGTAACCTAAGTTCATACGTTTACCAACGCCGTATTCGCCACCAGTCCAGCCAGTGTTTACTAAGAATACTTTCGCATCGTGTTTCTCGATTTTTTCACCAAGCATTTCAGCATAGCGAGATGCATCAAGTGGTAAGAATGGTGAACCGAAGCAAGTTGAGAATGTTGCTTGCGGAGATGTAACGCCGCGCTCTGTTCCTGCTAGTTTACTAGTGTAACCACTTAAGAAATGATACATAGCTTGTTCTTTTGATAACTTACTGATTGGAGGCAATACACCAGATGCATCAGCAGTTAAGAAAATGATTGTATTTGGGTGTCCAGCAACACTTGGCAGTACGATATTGTCGATCGCATGCATAGGGTATGCAGCACGAGTATTTTCTGTTAAAGTAGTATCGTTGTAGTCTGCGATACGCGTTTGGTTATTAATGATAACGTTTTCTAAAACAGATCCAAATTTGATTGCATCGAAAATTTGTGGTTCTTTCTCGTGAGAAAGGTTTACACATTTTGCGTAGCAACCGCCTTCAATATTGAATACACCGTTATCAGACCAACCATGTTCATCATCACCGATTAATTTACGGTTTGGATCAGCAGATAATGTTGTTTTACCTGTTCCAGATAAACCGAAGAATAGTGCTACGTCGCCTTCTTCACCTACGTTTGCAGAGCAATGCATAGAAAGAATATCTTGTTCAGGTAGTAAGAAGTTCATAATAGAGAAGATTGATTTTTTCATTTCTCCAGCGTATTCTGTACCACCAATTAGCACGATACGTTTTTCGAATGAAACCATAATGAATGCTTCAGAGTTTGTACCGTCAACAGCTGGATCAGCTTTGAAATTCGGTGCAGAAACAATTGTGAACTCTGATTCATGAGTTGTTAATTCTTCTTCAGTTGGACGAATAAATAATTGATGTACAAATAAATTGTGCCATGCATATTCGTTAATAACTTGAATTGGTAGGCGGTAATTGCGGTCAGCGCCTGCAAATCCATTGAAGACGAATAACTCTTCTTTTTCTTTTAAGTATTCTAAAACTTTAGTATATAATTTATTAAAATGTTCTTCAGAAATCGGTTGATTCACTGCTCCCCAAGCAATTTTGTCAGCAACCGATGCTTCTTTCACAATAAATTTATCTTTAGGAGAACGTCCTGTATATTTTCCTGTTGAAGCAGAAACGGCACCAGTAGAAGTTAATTTCCCTTCATTTCGCATTAATACTTTTTCCACTAATTGCGGAACACTTAGTTGAATCTGTGCATTGCTTCCGTTCAATAATTCGTGTAAACCAATTTGGACATTCACAGTACTCATATTTATATACCATCCTTTTCATTTAATGAAATATTTCTCGTAATCCCCAACAAGAGTATAACACAATTATATAAATAATGTATACTATTTATTTCTTTTTGTTTGTGTGAATGCATTATTTCCTTATTAATATTTCATTTCAGGCGTATTGAGAAAAACTTTCAGGAAAATGTGAATATTAATTGACAAATGAATATCATTTCTTTAGTATAGGTTGGGACGGATACTCTCTTATCCCGAGCTGGCGGAGGGACAGGCCCGATGAAGCCCAGCAACCTCACTTGTAGTGGTAAATACAGGTGAATAGGTGCTAAAACCTGTGCGAGGCTAACGGTCTCGAACGATAAGAGCAAAGGGCAAAAAGCAGTATGCAAGTAGCAAATTAAACCTTTCCTCTATGTAAAGTAGGAAAGGTTTTTCTGTATGCTTGTGTGGGAGAATAAATGTATGTCGCAGTTTGTGGCAAATTAAGGATGAGTTCCGTACAATATATACAATTACTGTAGGGAGGTTTACCACATGACAAAAAAACGTCATCTGTTCACATCTGAGTCTGTAACTGAAGGACATCCAGATAAAATTTGTGACCAAATTTCTGATTCAATTTTAGATGCGATCTTATCAAAGGACGCTAATGCACGTGTAGCTTGTGAAACAACTGTAACAACTGGTTTAGTATTGGTAGCGGGGGAAATTACGACTTCTACTTACGTAGATATTCCAAAAATCGTTCGTGAAACAATTCAAGGCATTGGTTACACACGCGCAAAATACGGATTCGATGCAGAAACTTGTGCAGTTTTAACATCTATCGATGAGCAATCTGCTGACATCGCTATGGGTGTTGACCAAGCGCTAGAAGCACGCGAAGGTCTAATGACTGACGCTGAGATTGAGGCAATTGGTGCAGGAGACCAAGGTTTAATGTTTGGCTTCGCATGTAATGAAACACAAGAATTAATGCCACTTCCAATCTCGCTTGCTCACAAATTAGCTCGCCGTTTAACTGAAGTACGTAAAGATGACACATTATCATACTTACGTCCGGATGGAAAAACGCAAGTTACAGTTGAGTATGATGAAAATGGTAAACCTGTACGTGTAGATACAATCGTAATTTCTACACAGCATCATCCAGATGTTACATGGGAAGAAATCGATCGCGATTTAAAAGAGCATGTAATTAAAGCTGTAGTTCCAGCAGAATTAATGGATGGAGAAACGAAATTCTTCATTAACCCAACTGGTCGCTTCGTAATTGGTGGACCACAAGGTGATGCTGGTTTAACAGGACGTAAAATCATCGTTGATACTTACGGTGGATACGCTCGCCACGGTGGCGGTGCATTCTCTGGTAAAGATGCAACGAAAGTTGACCGTTCAGCAGCATATGCAGCTCGTTATGTTGCGAAAAACATCGTAGCAGCTGGTCTTGCTGACAAAGCAGAAGTACAACTTGCATACGCAATCGGTGTAGCACAACCAGTATCAATTTCAGTTGATACATTCGGCACTGGTAAAGTATCTGAAGACGTACTAGTAGAACTAGTTCGTAACAACTTCGATCTTCGCCCAGCTGGTATTATTAAAATGCTAGATTTACGTCGCCCAATTTACAAACAAACAGCAGCTTACGGCCACTTCGGACGTACTGATGTAGATCTAACATGGGAACGTACAGACAAAGCTGCAGCTTTAAAAGAGCAGGCTGGTCTATAATATATGAAAAAAAGCTTTGCGCGGTGAGCGCAAAGCTTTTTTTATTTTGTTTTACTTACAATTTGAATGCATGAGCTACAATACACTTCACCGTCTAGCTCAATATATTTTTTCATATTCGTCATGCCACTTGCCGGAAAGGGCATATGAATCCATGCTTTTTCATACGTTTGGATTTCTTTTTCACATGATTTACAAAGGATTGGTTTCTTCTGGAACATATGTAATCAACCTTTCATTTGACGTGCTTTACCCGCGCAAAAGGCACTGCTTAGTAAAAATAGTGTTGCGAATATAATGCTTACTAATGTAGCGTATGGAATTGCGCCTTTTAGAGAAAAGCCAACAGTAATGGAAGCGACGAATAAGAGGATGAATGTTGTTGTTAGTTTTTTGTAAAGTTCCATAATATGTAGACCTCCTTATTTAGAGATAGAACGTTTAAATATATAATCTACTCTATAGGCAAGTACGAGAGGAATTAATGTGCTAGTCAAATAGTAACGAATACCACCATCAGGCATAAGCACATACAATTTTAAAAAGTTAATATCAAACCCGTAAGCGATACATTGAGAAAGGGATAATATAATTAGGAATGGTATAATGGGTACGTATCGTTTCATATTTTGAATCATATAAAGCTCCTTTATATGGATAAATATGCTTATATTGTATCATATTGAATTCTTTAATTTATACATAATTTTACAAAGTTAAATGAAAGGAAAGATGAAAAATGAGTGTAACTGAACATAAAAAACAAGCGCCAAAAGAAGTGCGCTGCAAGATTGTGACGATTTCTGATACACGTACAGAAGAGACAGACAAGAGCGGACAACTATTACATGAATTGTTAAAAGAAGCAGGGCATACAGTGACCTCTTATGAAATTGTAAAAGATGATAAAGAAAGTATTCAGCAAGCGGTGTTAGCTGGTTATCATAGGGAAGATGTTGATGTCGTGTTAACAAATGGCGGTACTGGCATTACGAAACGTGATGTGACGATTGAAGCAGTATCAGCGTTATTAGATAAAGAAATTGTCGGGTTTGGTGAGTTGTTCCGCATGATTAGTTATTTAGAAGATATCGGAAGCAGCGCAATGTTAAGTAGAGCGATTGGCGGTACAATTGGCCGCAAAGTTGTCTTTTCCATGCCAGGGTCTAGCGGAGCAGTTCGTCTTGCGATGAATAAATTAATTTTACCGGAATTAGGTCATATTACATTTGAGCTGCATCGCCAATGAGTAAGTATGCTGGAATTGTATTGGCAGGCGGTATGTCGAGTCGATTCGGTGAGCCGAAAGCGTTAGCGAGCTGGCAAGGTAGTACTTTTATAGAGCATATTTTGAAAGTGATGACGACTGCGTTGCAAGAAGTTGTGGTCATTAGTAACTCCGATATAAAAGAGCGAGTAGAGCAACTCGTACAAGTTCCTGTTATAGAAGATATTCCGCATTATAAAGGAAATGGACCACTTGCTGGAATTGTATCAGGAATGGAATATATAGAAGCAGATTGGTATGCTATTATGCCTTGCGATGCGCCAAATGTTTTGCAAGAGTGGTTTACCATTTTACTAGAGCAAACGAGTAATGAATATGATGCAGTTGTCCCTATTATTAATGGAAGGAAACAACCATTACTTGCAGCGTATCATAACCGTGTGAAAGAAAAGATTTATGCTTTGCTTCAGGAGGAAAAAAGAAGTATGGGCCAACTTTTATCACAATGTAATGTGAAGTATGTTTCTGGAGAAGATGTACAAGCGAATGCAGATTGGTTTATAAATGTGAATACGAAAGAAGAATATGTGCAGGCTCAAAAAGACCTTTCAAATGAATGAAAGGTTTTTTGATATACAGAAATTGGGGAACAATTACTGTATAAAGGTATGTGAGTAAGTTGATTTTAAGGGGAATCGCTTAAAATCACCATACAGTAAAAATACTGTATAACCATATATTAATTTTTATGGGTTTTTATTACAAGTCTATTTAGTTATGTGTCTTTTTG
>NZ_JAKUFT010000121.1:0-8306 GCF_022663605.1 Bacillus cereus group sp. BfR-BA-01379 | reverse complement strand
ATCTTAAACAAACGTTTATTTAACCACTTCATCCTATAGTCACAAAATCCGGAAACACTTTACATGACAAAGGCGTACTACAGATGAAAAGAACTAACGATTTCGGCCGTAATAATGAAAGTATTCCATGATATTGAAGAAATTACTGCAAAGAAAAAAGACGCATTTAAATGGATGCGTCTTTTGGCGATGTTTCTTTTGTGAAATCATATAAAGCAATTGCGCCTAAAATAACCAATATACTTTCAGGGGCATCTAACAAAATAGCTCTCCAAGTTTCTGAGACTACCCATTTAATACCTGCCGCTGATTCAAGATATGTTTGAAAATAACTAATTGTAAAATCAATTACATATAAACATACTAGTAATGTTAGACCAAATCGAATTAATTTCTTATTTGTAAACATGTAACACCTCTCAAAATTAATTGGATATTTCTGATTTTAGTTCGTTATATACAAAAATCCCTATATTTAATTTTAACATACAAAAATATCCAAATAAATACAATATGCATATTTGCATATTTCTTGCATATTGAGGAATTACTGTTAATAAAAAGGCCCTACTAGTAACCTCATAACAATGGAATCATTTGAACCACTATATAACCGATTCCTGCATGCGAAATAAAGGAGAAGCCTCGTTTACAGGCTCCTTCATCATCTATTCAAGTAATCGGCAATTGTTTGAAATACGACGATATACATATTATGAATACTTTCTTCCGTATTTCCACCATTCGATAAACCAACTGCCCATTGTTGTCCTTCACCACTTCCGATATTCGCAAAGCCTTGCGTATACATAGCATTTACATCTTTTCGTGCACTGTTATAATCTATCCCTTTTGTAATAAACGTTGAATATGATTTATCTTGCAAACCGATAAAAAACACTGGTTTCTTTAGCGATGAAAATACATTTTTATACTGTTCTGTTGAGGCTTCTTGAAAGTGATCTTTCATTATGAGAAAACCATCCATTTCCTTAGATTTCTTTTCCAGTTCCTCTAACTTCGTTTCCTCAAACTTTATATTCCTAAATGTATCTTTCGGCTTCTCTCCAACAACTCCAATTACGAGTGCTCTTCCGTTATATTCTAATTTTTCTCCTTCTTTATCCTTTGCACACCCAGCGCTCACTAGGCATATCAATATAAAAAATAAGAAATACGATAAACGCTTCATTTAGCACCCTCCCCTTCTTTTCAGTCAAGTGACAAAAACGTAAGGTTCATTCAAGAAAATGTAAGTAAAATCGATAGCTCAAATTGTGTTTCTATATTATAATCAATTGAATTTACTTACATTACTAAACATAGGAGATTATCATGAAGAAATTTAAACTTTCATCTTTTCTTCCGTTAAGTTATATACTTCTACTCGTACTCGTAAGTCCCCTTTACGATGTATTAAATAAATCTACTGTACACGCAGTAGATGTCACAACTGTAGTAGATAATTGGATTCCATTTGTAAAAGCATTTATTATTCCTTATTTACTTTGGTTTCCTTACTTATACGGCGCACTTATTTATTATTGCTTTGCAGATCGAAAACAATATTATGTCACTTTAAGTAGTATCATTCTTGGAAAACTTGCTTGTTTTTCTATTTATTATTTTTGGCAGACAACTGTACCACGCCCAACAGTCGTTGGATCAGACGTATTTTCCGAACTAGTCCGCTATATTTATAGTATCGATCAACCGGTAAATTGTTTCCCTAGCATTCACGTTCTTACTACCTTTGTCATTATGCTAGCTGCCTTTAAACGTAGAGAAGAACATGCTTTTGAATATTACATTCTTACCTTCTTCGGTACGCTTATTATTTTATCAACGCTATTTACGAAGCAACATGCATTTGTAGACGCCATTTCTGGAATGACGCTTGCAAGCATACTTTACTTCGGCGTACAGCTGCTATTAGCAAAAGAAACGGTACGTGTTCCAGTAAAACAAAATCACAAAATGTAAAAAGCAGACTGTGGCTTCCAGTCTGCTTTTCTCTATATAAAGTGAAACTTTAATCAGTGGGGGTTTTGTTCATCCCCCACTGATTATTAGTTGAACCAATCGGGCTTTTACGGGCAGTTGATCACCCACCTAACTTCTTTGCTTTCGCTGAATTTTGAGGTGGGGTCTTACTGCCCGTTAAATGCGGGATAAAAGGAAATTTTCAATTTAAGATTGCGGTACAGTCATATCACCAGAGTGAATACGACCTGCTTTTTTAAGAGCAATGTAAAGTATATACGAAACAGCTACTGGAATGATGATATAAGTGATTACCATCGCCGGGACAACTTCCCATCCTTGGCTGGAAATTAAATTAATTGGTGCGATAAGAGAACTCAATCCAAGACCTGCAATTTCTTTTCCTGCTTCCAGTTGGAAAATTAATGCTGATACTGGACCAACTATAGCACTGGCGACGACAGTTGGGACGAGAATCATTGGATTTTTAGTGATATTTGGCAACTGTACTTTCGGAGTACAAAGTGCCTGAGCTAATATGCCACCTAAATTGTTTTCTTTCGCTGAGATTACAGAGAATCCGATAAACTGAGCAACGCATCCTGCAAGAGCAGCACCACCTGCAACACCGTCTAAGCTAAGGGCGATTGCTAACGCAGCTGATGAAGCTGGAGAGATAAGTAATAGTCCCCAAACGACTGCAATGACGATAGAAGCGATAAACGGGCTACCAGCTGAACTATCTTTAATGAATGCTCCAACTGCATTTAAAACCGGACTAATATTTTGTGCTAACCAAATGCCTACTAAACCAGAACCTAATATTGCCGCAAATGGAACGAGCATCATATCTAATGCAGTTTTTCCACTTAATCGTTTACCAATATATACAGCTAAAGTCGCTGTTAATAATGCACCGATTGGCTCACCTGTTTTAATGATTAGACCTGCTTCAGTAATTGAAATAGATCCGGCACCAATCGCTCCAGCTACCATAGCCGAGAAGATTACAAGACCGTTTGCACCGAGCATAAAAGCAATTCCGGCACCAATCGCTGGTGCCATAAGTGATTTTGCAACAACTCCGATTGTAATAAGCAACGGAATATCAACAATTCTTCCTATATTTTCGATTAGTAAACCAATTCCAAGGGATACGAAAATACCTTGCGCGATTCCAGCTGACGCTTTAAATACACGAGACATTATATATTCCTTCATTTGTTTCACCTTCTCCTATAAGTTAGTAACCAATTGTTTTCATATAATCACGTAAAATATCGTTTGATTTTGCGAATCGAGATTCTTCATCCTCTGTTAAGTTTAGTTCTACAACTTCTTTCATACCATCTCTAGTAATAATAGCTGGCACTCCTGTACAAATATCATATTCACCGTACTCTCCATCTAAAATGGCCGATACAGCAATGACACGGTGATCATCGTTAAAGATTGAACTCGCAATATATGCTAGAGAGTTTCCGATTCCGTAATAAGTAGTTCCTTTACGCTTATAAATTTCCCATCCAGCTTTTGCAGTCTTCTCAACAATTTCATCTAAATCTATTTCACCAAATCGTTCTTTTTGTTCCTCTAAAATTTGTAGAATTGGCTTTCCACCAACAGTTACGTGGGACCAAGCAACCATTTGGGAATCACCATGTTCTCCTAATGAATACCCATGAATACTACGAGGATCTACATGTAACATTTCAGATAAAATTGTTCGTAAGCGAGAAGAATCTAGTGATGTACCAGTACCGATCACACGATTTCTAGGTAATCCAGATAATTTCCACACTTGATATGTAATAATATCAACTGGGTTCGATGCAAGTAAGAAAATACCGTCAAATCCACTTTCCATTACACCGCCAACAATACTTTCCATAATCTTCGCACTCGCTCCTAAAGTATCTAAGCGACTTTGTCCAGGCTTTGGTGCTGGTCCCGCTGTAATAATAACGATATCCATATCTTTGCAGTCTTCATAGCTTCCTGCATATACTTTTGTTCTTGTATTTGTAAAGTTAATGCAATGTGATAAATCCATCGCTTCCCCAACTGCACGTTCATGATTTATATCAATTAATAATAATTCTTCGCAAATGCCTTGATTCACAATAGAATATGCACAACTTGATCCAACTAATCCAGTACCGATAATTGCAATTTTTCTTGTATTTCGTCTCATAGCAATCTCTCCTAATTGATCATATAATCTATTTCTTTTGTTCTTTACACTCCTAATTATAGAGATTTCCACGATAGAAACCATGGATACTTTGTGAAATATTGAACAAAGTTTTTGTCCTTTTTGTGAATTGTTATATTCCATTTTCGTCATATTTGTTACAACTGGAAAAATATTTATTATATATTTATTGACATGCCCAAAACAAAAAACGAGCGACTTCATTCGCTCGTTTCTTCATCCCATTATTCTGCACTTAATTGACTTTTTAATTGCTGCACAATCATTGGATTAGCAGGTGCTGCCGGTTTGTAATAACTCTTTTGCTTTGCGTACTCATACATATTGCGTTGGCGCATCTCATCTTGATTACGAATTTGGATTAACGTTTGATGTAACTGTTCATTATCAGACTGAGAAATATAATTTGCATAACTTGTTAAACTTGCATTTAACCCTGCTAAATAATCATTTACCATATCTTTTTCATTCATCTGTCGTTTCCTCCTATCCTAGGAAAGTCATTAATTGCTGTTTCGTATTTCTTGCATCTTGCGCATCCTTTTGTAGCATTTGTTTCAACTCTGGATCTGTACACGTCTGTGCATACTGCTCCAACTTGTTAATAATTGTTGCATGTCCACCAATTAAATGACGTAAGTTTTCTACTTCAAGCTCTGTTAAGTTTTGCATAGAATACTCCTACCTTTCTTCTTTCATTCTCCTTTAGTATTCTTTTCTTTTGAAATCATATGCACTAAAAAACCTTAGAATTTCTCCTAAGGTCGCTGACTGTCTCTCTTCTTATTCAATCTTTTATTACATGTAATCCTTTAATAAACGTTTCCAATAATACATGTAAACTTGTATCTAAATCAAGCGGCAAACCAAATCCACCTTGCTGTTCAATCGACGCAAATCCATGACAAATACTTCTAAATCCACGTGTCGCATGAAGTGCATGCTCTCCTTCTAAGCCGTACTGTTGTAAAACCTGAAGACAAAGCTTCACAATTCCGTCACCTGCTTTTCTTACTTCTTCATCTCGTAAAAAAGTTGCTTCATACAGTCCAGGATGTTTGCGTACGAATGCTACATACGCTTCTCCTAAAGCATGAATTGCTTCGTCCGTACATTTACCCTCAGCAGCTTCTTCCAGTCTGTTATGCAGCTGTTTGATTCCGTAAATACCAAGATTTTTCCGTACATCTTGTAAGCCTTTCACATGATTGTATAGCGAAGGTGAACGTACCCCTAATGTTTGCGCTAATGAAGCTAACGTTACTTCTTGTATTCCATTCTCATCCGCAATTTCTACCGCTGTTTCGACAATTTTCTGTAATGTAAGTCCGATTCTCGGTGACATCAATTAACCCTCTTTTCTACTTTCTATATTCCGCTTCGCTTCCTTAATAGCAAGTTTTATGGCAGTGCCCGGATTCTTTATCATTTTCCCATGTCCTACCGCAAGCAAGGAAGGCTCATATTCACTTAGCTTCTCTGCACTTTGTAATGATATTTCTTTGCTCCACGTTGCCATCGCAGGAAACGGAAACCAAAATTTCATTTGTCCCGAAACAGCCATACCGCCTCTTGTTTGGAATGCATCCCCGACAATAAGAGCTTTATTCCGTACATCAAGAAACGACATGGAGCCTGGCGTATGTCCCGGTGTCATAATCGCAAGAAGCGATCCAACTCGGTCGCCATCTTCCAATAAAACATCAGGCACCGTTTTTACTTTTTTAGGTACACCGCCTTTTATCGGTATATTCGGTTCACCCTTTTGTAACGTCTTATCTCCTTCTAACAGCTTTGCGTCCCGCTTAGAAATATAAACTGGAACATTAGGAAGTACTCCCTTTAATACGTCTAATGCACCGATGTGATCATCATGCGCATGTGTTAATACAATCTTAGTAATTGGCTTTCCTATTTTCTCAGCCGCCTGTAAAATACCTTTTGCGCTATATGGCAAAGCCGCATCAATTAAAGTTAAACCATCTTCTTCCTCCACAAAGTAACAATTCACAGGAAACACTCTTGGTAAAAATGACAATTGATATACCGTTTTTTCATGTATCATTCTCATATTTCCATCTCCCTTTTCACGAAAACTAATACCATTAGTTTTATTATACTAATGGTATTAGTTTTATGTCACTAAAAATTTCATTTTTACAAAAAAAAAGAAAAGTAGCCGTTTATACGACTACTTTTCTTTACAGCTATTAAACCGTGTAACGCTCATCTTCTAAAATTTTCGCAGCGATTTCACGTTTCTTCGGAATTACGTTAAGTGGTGTGTGGCGAGTTAATTTACGTAATGATGATAACATCATGCGCAGCATGTCGCCGTTTTCAACTGCGATAAGTGTTTCTTTCGCATCTGCTTCGATTTCGTTAAATGCTTCTTGGCAGAATACTTCAGTGTATAACACTTTTTGTTTATTCTTTTCAAGACCAGTTGTTTTAATCGCTTTTTCTGTACGAAGAACAGCGGACTCCATTGCGTATAGGTTGCTTACGATGTCAGCGATATTCACAAGAATTTCTTGCTCTTTATCTAATGCTTTACCGTATTTTTGAGCAGCTAATCCAGCTACCATTAAGCCAATTTTCTTCGCGTTAGTTACTAAATATTTTTGAAGTGCTAATGGCTCATCGCCTACTTCTTCTGGCATCATCATCATTAACTCTTCTTGTAATTTTTGTGCTTTTTGAAGAAGTGGTAATTCACCTTTCATCGCTTTACGTAAGAACGTACCTGGTACGATTAGGCGGTTAATTTCATTCGTACCTTCGAAAATACGGTTAATACGAGAATCGCGGTACATTCTTTCAATCTCGTACTCTGCCATAAATCCGTAACCACCGTGAATTTGAACACCTTCATCTACTGTATAATCTAATACTTCAGAACCGAATACTTTATTTAAAGAGCACTCGATTGCATATTCAGCGATAGAAGCTGCTACTGCTTTACCGTCCTTTACTTCTTCTTCAGATAATGTGCTCATGCGGCTTTCAAATAAACCTACTGTACGATATACAGAGCTTTCAGCCGCATATGTTTTTGCTGCCATATTCGCAAGTTTCTCTTGAATTAATGGGAAGCGAGCGATTGGTTGTTTGAACTGTTGACGTTGGTTTGCATATTGTGCTGAAATTTCTACTGCACGTTTCGCAGATCCAACTGTACCAACACCTAATTTATAACGACCGATATTTAAAATGTTGAACGCGATAATATGACCTTTACCGATTTCACCAAGTAAGTTTTCTTTCGGTACTAATGCATCTTCTAAAATTAACGTACGAGTTGATGAACATTTAATACCCATTTTCTTTTCTTCTGGGCTTGTAGATACGCCAGCATATTCTTTCTCTACGATAAATGCTGAGAAGTGCTCTCCATCAATTTTTGCGTATACGATAAATACGTCAGCGAATGCAGAGTTTGTAATCCATTGTTTTTCACCATTTAATACGTAGTGTGTACCTTCTGCATTTAAACGTGCAGTCGTTTTTGCACCTAATGCATCAGATCCTGAACCTGGCTCAGTTAATGCGTATGCAGCTAATTTTTCACCAGTCGCAAGTAATGGTAAATACTTTTTCTTTTGCTCTTCGTTACCGAATAACACGATTGGTAAAGATCCGATACCTACGTGAGCACCGTGAGTAATTGCAAAGCCACCAGCGCGAGAGAATTTCTCTGCGATTAACGCTGAGCTTACTTTATCAAGGCCAATTCCGCCGTACTCTTCTGGTACGTCAGCGCCTAATAAACCAAGTTCCCCAGCTTCTTTTAAAAGACGAACAGAACGATCAAACTCGTGTTGCTCTAAATATTCAAGCTCTGGAAGAACTTCATTTACGATAAAGTCCTCTGTCGTTTTTGCAATCATTTTATGCTCAGATGAAAAATCCTCTGGCGTAAACACTTGATCAATCGTAATCTCATCAACTAAAAAGCTACCGCCTTTAACCGCATTTCCTACTGTTTTTTCCATGAAAATTTCCTCCTTCATATTTTCATAAGCCGCTCCTTTCTTTTTGAAAGAAGCTGGCTCTCAATTTTATTTTTTATAAACCTTTGTTGCTTCCATTCTTTGCATTGGCGTCT
>NZ_JAKUFT010000120.1:0-8425 GCF_022663605.1 Bacillus cereus group sp. BfR-BA-01379 | reverse complement strand
AACATGATTGATATTATTATCATTTTACTGCTTGTTATGGGATTTTTCCTCGGCTTACGCAGAGGGTTTATTCTGCAACTTGTAAAGTTAACAAGCTTTATTATCGCATACCTTGTTGCATACTGGTACTGTAAAGATTTAGCGCCAGCACTTGCGAAATTTATTCCGTATCCATTTGATAAAAACGTATCTGTTCCAGAATGGATTGATGCAAATAATATTGAGACAGTATTTTATCAAGCGCTTGCGTTTATCATATTGTTTATTATTACAAAAATTGCACTTTCATTACTTGGTAATTTGTTAAATATGTTTGCAGAAATACCGGTTTTAAAGCAAATCAATGCGTTTGCGGGGGCAATCCTCGGATTTTTAGAAGTATATATTATTTTGTTTGTTTTAATTATCGTTGGAAACATCCTTCCGATTGAGCAAATACAAACACCATTACAAAAATCATCAATTAGCAAAATAATTGTAGACGATACACCGATTCTCTCTGAAAAGGTGAAGGAACTATGGCAGACAGGTAGCAGAGTATAACTTCTCTTTTTTCGGAAAGAGGAGTTTTTTTCTATGAAAGAAAGGCGGGGTAATGATGAAAGTAAATAAAAAACAAGTTATTAAATTATTAGAGACAATCGGCCTGTTTATGGAACTAAAGGGCGCGAATCCATTTAAAATATCTGCATTTCGTAAAGCGGCAGCAGCATTAGAAAGTGACGATCGTAGTCTTTCTGAGATTGAAGATTTCACGAAGATTCCGGGCATTGGAAAAGGAACAGCAGCAGTGATTCAAGAATATATAGAATCGGGAACATCTGAAGTGTTGCAAGAGCTTGAACAAGAAGTGCCAAGTAGCTTATTACCGTTATTAAAATTGCCAGGCCTTGGTGGTAAAAAGGTAGCTAAGTTATATAAAGAACTTGGTGTTGTTGATATGGAATCGCTAAAAGCGGTTTGTGAGGAAAATAAAGTACAAGCTTTAGCAGGTTTCGGTAAGAAAACAGAAGAGAAAATATTAGAAGCAATCGATCAAGTAGGATCTCGTCCAGAGCGTTTACCAATCGCGATGGTATTGCCTATTGCCGGGGAAATAGAGGAGAAATTGTCGAATATTGCTGAAGTAATTCGTTTCTCTCGCGCTGGTAGTTTGCGCCGCGTTCGTGAAACGGTGAAAGATTTAGACTTTATCATTGCAACGACAGAACCAGCGGTAGTACGTGAGCATTTACTGCAATTTGATAATATGATTGAGGTAATCGCAAGTGGAGATACGAAAGTTTCTGTTCGTCTTCAATATGAATATGATATTTCAATTGATTTCCGTTTAGTACAACCAGAAGAATTTATTACCACTCTTCACCATTTCACAGGATCAAAAGACCATAACGTAAAAATGCGTCAAATCGCGAAAGATAGAGGCGAGAAAATTAGTGAGTACGGTGTAGAAAACTTAGAAACAGGTGAAGTGAAGACATTTGAAACAGAAGAGGAATTCTTCGCTCATTTCGGTCTTCCATTTATCCCGCCAGAAGTGCGTGAAGATGGAAAAGAAATTGAATTAATTAAAGAGTATCCAAACTTAATTCAGTTCTCTGATATACAAGGTGATTTACATATGCATACAACATGGAGTGACGGTGCCTTTTCAATTGAGGAAATGGTACAGGCATGTCGTGCTCGTGGATATAATTTTATGGCGATTACCGACCATTCACAATACTTAAAAGTAGCGAACGGTTTAACGAAAGAGCGCCTTCGTGAACAAGCGAAAGAAATTGAACGCATGAACGAAAAGTATCCAGACATTACAATTTTACGCGGAATTGAAATGGACATTTTACCAGATGCCTCGCTTGATTTTGATGATGAAGTATTAGCAGAATTAGATTATGTCATTGGAGCGATTCATTCTAGCTTCTCACAAGACCGTGAAACGATTATGAAACGTCTTCGTGCTGCGCTAGAGAATAAGCATGTCACAATGATTGCCCATCCGACAGGACGTCTTCTTGGACGACGCGCAGGCTATGATGTGGATACAGATTTATTAATCGAGCTCGCAAAAGAAACAAATACAGTTTTAGAATTAAATGCGAATCCAAACCGTCTAGATTTAAGCGCGAAATTATTAAAACAAGCACAAGATGCTGGTGTAAAAGTAGCGATTAATACGGATGCTCATACGCTTGAAATGTTAGAAGATATGGAAACAGGTGTAGCAGCAGCACGTAAAGGTTGGATTCAAAAAGATAACGTGATTAACACGTGGGATATTGAACGTTTATTAGACTATATTAAACGTAATAAGTAACACAAGGGGGACCTGCAACATGTTAGAAAGAACGTTGCGTGTATTAGAATATAATAAAGTAAAAGAACAATTACTTGAACATACAGCCTCTTCACTTGGTCGTGACAAAGTGAAGCATTTAGTGCCGAGCACTGATTTTGAAGAAATTGTAGAAATGCAAGATACAACGGATGAAGCGGCGAAAGTTATTCGTTTAAAAGGTAGTGCACCATTAGGTGGTATTACGGATATTCGCTCAAATGTGAAGCGTGCAAAGATTGGAAGTATGTTAAGCCCACATGAACTACTTGATATTGCCAATACGATGTATGGTAGTCGCAATATGAAACGTTTCATTGAAGATATGGTTGATAATGGTGTCGAGTTGCCAATTTTAGCAACTCATGTCGCTCAAATTGTATCTTTATATGATTTAGAAAAGAAAATTACAAATTGCATCGGTGACGGCGGAGAAGTAGTCGATAGCGCAAGTGATAAACTGCGTGGTATTCGTACTCAAATTCGTACTGCAGAAAGCCGTATTCGTGAAAAGTTAGAAAATATGACGCGTTCTTCAAACGCGCAAAAGATGCTATCTGACGCGATTGTAACGATTCGTAACGAACGTTACGTAATCCCAGTAAAACAAGAATACCGAGGCGTATATGGCGGTATTGTTCACGATCAATCAGCTTCTGGGCAAACGTTATTTATTGAACCGCAAGTCATTGTAGAATTAAATAACGCGCTTCAAGAAGCACGAGTGAAAGAAAAACAAGAAATTGAACGCATCTTATTGATGTTAACAGAAGAAGTGGCAGTAGAAGCGGATATCGTTTTATCTAACGTAGAAGTAGTTGCGAATCTTGACTTCATTTTTGCGAAAGCTTTTTATGCGAAGCGTATTAAAGCAACGAAGCCAATCGTAAATAACGAGCGGTATATGGATTTAAGACAAGCGCGTCATCCGCTTATTGATCCAGAAATTATCGTGCCAAATAACATTATGTTAGGTAAAGATTTCACGACAATTGTTATTACAGGACCGAATACAGGTGGTAAAACAGTTACGCTGAAAACAGTTGGTATTTGTGTATTAATGGCGCAATCTGGTCTTCACATTCCAGTAATGGATGAGTCAGAGATTTGTGTATTTAAAAATATCTTTGCTGATATCGGTGATGAGCAATCGATTGAACAAAGTTTAAGTACGTTCTCCTCACATATGGTGAACATTGTTGATATTTTAGAAAAAGCTGATTTTGAAAGCTTAGTTTTATTCGATGAATTAGGTGCTGGAACAGACCCGCAAGAAGGGGCTGCACTAGCAATTTCAATTTTAGATGAAGTATGTAATCGTGGTGCTCGCGTTGTTGCTACGACGCATTACCCAGAATTAAAAGCATACGGATATAATCGTGAGCAAGTTATTAATGCGAGCGTTGAGTTCGATGTGAATACATTAAGCCCAACGTATAAATTATTGATCGGTGTACCAGGACGTAGTAATGCCTTTGAAATTTCGAAGCGTCTTGGCTTATCTGATCGCGTGATTGATCAAGCTCGTAGCCACATTAGTACAGATACAAACAAAATTGAAAATATGATTGCGAAGTTAGAAGAAAGTCAAAAGAACGCAGAGCGTGACTGGAACGAAGCAGAAGCACTTCGCAAGCAATCTGAAAAACTACATCGCGAATTACAGCGTCAAATTATTGAATTTAATGATGAGCGCGATGAAAAATTGTTAAAAGCGCAAAAAGAAGGGGAAGAAAAAGTCGAAGCTGCAAAGAAAGAAGCAGAAGGCATTATTCAAGAACTTCGTCAATTGCGTAAAGCACAGCTTGTGAACGTGAAAGACCATGAGCTTATTGAAGCGAAGAGCCGTCTAGAAGGTGCGGCGCCAGAGCTTGTGAAGAAACAAAAAGTAAACGTGAAAAACACAGCGCCAAAACAACAATTACGTGCAGGCGATGAAGTAAAAGTATTAACGTTCGGTCAAAAAGGTCAATTACTTGAAAAGGTAAGTGATACAGAGTGGAGCGTACAAATTGGTATTCTGAAGATGAAAGTGAAAGAATCCAATATGGAATACATTAATACACCGAAGCAAACTGAGAAAAAAGCAGTTGCAAGTGTGAAGGGTAGAGATTACCACGTTTCATTGGAACTTGATCTTCGCGGTGAACGTTATGAAGATGCAATGATGCGCGTTGAAAAATATTTAGACGATGCACAGCTTGCAAGCTATCCTCGTGTATCAATCATTCACGGTAAAGGAACAGGAGCACTTCGCCAAGGTGTACAAGATTACTTGAAGAAGCATCGCGGTGTGAAGAATTACCGTTACGGTGACATGGGCGAGGGAGGCCTAGGCGTAACAGTTGTCGAATTAAAATAGCAAACAACGAAACAAAGGGGAAACCATTATATGTTTATGGACAAACTTGCAAAAGTATTGTTAGCTTGTTGTGGAATATTTTTGGTGATTGGGGTTATTTATTTAGTTGTTTTTGCGAAGTAAAAAAAGCGTCAATCGTGGCATAATGATATTGCCATAGATTGACGCTTTTAATATATATGAAAAGGAATAAAACATGAAAATCAACCAATACATAAGCGCAGCAAAATCTTGCTCAAGACGCGAAACAGACCGCCTTATTAAAGCAGGAAGCGTAGCTATTAACGGTGAAATTTGTAAGCACGGTGCACTCGTGAGTGATGGTGATGTTGTAACGATTGATGGACAGGTTATTGCCAAAGAAGAGAAGGGAAAAGTGTATATCGCCTTTCATAAACCAGTTGGCATTACTTGTACAGCAGCCGATCATATTGAAGATAATATTATTGATTATATTAATTATCCAGAGCGTATCTTTCCTGTGGGACGATTAGATAAAGCGTCGGAAGGACTTATTTTGTTAACGAATGACGGCGGGATTGCGAATCAAATTTTACATGGTGATCATGAGCACGAGAAAGAATATGTTGTTACTGTGGATAAGCCGTTTACAGATTGGTTTATTAATGAGATGTCCAGCGGTGTAAAGATTAAAGATGGAATGACGAAGCCATGTAAAGTGACGAGAGTGGATCAATCTACATTTCGCATCGTTTTAACGCAAGGAATGAACAGACAAATTCGTAGGATGAGTCGTGCTTTCGGGTTTACTGTAACTAAGCTAAAGCGAGTTCGTATTATGAATATAGAGCTAGATGATCTAGAAGTGGGAAAATGGCGGAGCGTTACAGCTGAGGAATTAGAAATATTAATAGGACAGTTATAGGGAGGAAAAATTTTCTCCCTATATTTTTTTGTCAGAAAAAATAAAACTATTGATTTTTTAAAAAATAGCCCATATAATAAAAAACAACAAGTTTCGACAAGATATTTTATAAAAGTAATGATGAGGACATGAGTTGTTTTTGACGATTCTCAGAGAGGGAAGCCTAGGCTGTGAGCTTCCTAATACGGAAGGACAAACTTACCACCTCTAAACTTCAAGAGTGAACTGCATGATGCATTGTAATTCTTGGCGGATAAAACCGTTATCAATTTACACGAGCTATAAAATGAGCTTATTTTGTTATAAATTCATTTTATTAGAATAAGGGTGGAACCACGATTTCAACACTCGTCCCTTTGTTAGGGACGGGTGTTTTTTGCGTTCTTTTACGGGGAAGTATGCTTGAAAGAGGATATATGACGGATTTTAATTCAGAATATTTTGTTAACAAATCATTTAGGAGGTTAGTAGAAATGAAATCATCTTTAAAGTTTTCTGAGATGTTTGCAATAAGTTTAATGTTATTTGCACTATTTTTCGGTGCAGGTAATATGATTTTTCCGCCAGCGTTAGGACAAGGTGCTGGAACAGATGTATGGATTGCGTTGTTTGGTTTCATCGTAACAGGTGTGGGGTTGCCTTTATTAGGAGTTATCGTTATCGCTCTAAAGGGAGATATTAATGAGTTAGCAGGACGTGTGCACCCTATATTCGCATTAGTTTTTATCACTGCAATTTATTTATGTTTAGGTGTATTCGTAAGTGTTCCACGTACAGGAACTGTTGCTTATGAAATGAGTGTTGCACCGTTTTTACCAAGTGAGATAGCTGGTCAATCGTATCCACTTGTTATCTTTACATTCATTTTCTTTGCCGTAACTTTCTACTTAGCTTTAAACCCATCGAAATTAGTGGGCCGCATCGGTAAAGTATTAACTCCGATTTTATTAGCTGTTATTGCAATTATCGTAGGTAAAGCGCTTATTACTCCAATTGGAGAATTTGGTGCACCGACAGAAGCGTATAGTGCTCCGCTCTTTAAAGGTTTTATTGATGGATATTTAACTTTAGATGGACTTGCAGCACTTGTTTTCGGAAATGTTGTTATTAATGCTTTAAAAGCAAAAGGTGTTACAAATAAGAACAGCATTGCAAAAGTAACAATCTTTGCAGGGTTTATTGCAGCGCTCGGTTTACTACTTGTTTATTTAGCACTTGCTTACCTTGGAGCTTCTAGTGTGTCTCTTGGAATGGGAGCAAACGGAGGAATTATTTTAACAAACGTTGTAAATCATTTATTTGGTAGTTACGGAACTCTATTACTAGGAATCGCAATTACAGCAGCATGTTTAACAACTTCTGTAGGTATTGTGGCAGCTTGTGGGGAATATTTTTCTTCCTTATTACCAAAGCTTTCTTATCAAAAAGTCGTTTTCATCTTCTGTGTATTAGCATTTATGGTAGCAAACCTTGGATTAACTCAGTTAAATGCATTAGCATTACCGATTTTAATTGCAATTTACCCAATCGGTATCGTGCTAATCGTATTATCACTTGTTGAAAACTATATTCGTCTTCCTTTAGTAATGTATGTAGGTGGTATTGTAGGAGCATTCATGATCAGCTTCTTTGATGGATTGCACAATGCAAATCTTCAAATTGAGGCATTAGCACCTGTCTTAAATAAAATTCCATTATATAGTGTAGGGATAGGTTGGTTAGTTCCTGCTCTAGTAGGTATTGTCATTGGATATGTCATTTCTTTGTTTCAAAAGCAAGAAGTTGCTGTAGAAAAATAGCGAAAAGAGGCTTTCTTTCATAGAAAGCCTCTTTTTTTGTAAAAAAAGACGCATATAGAGAAATTTAGATATTTAAAATTTTATACGTAATATAGTTGACAAAAAATTTATGAGTAGGCTAAGATTGACTTAGTTGTGGAAATATTGGAAGGAAAGTGAGGAGTGAAAGGTATAAGGTTTTCTATAACGATATCATTTTTGTAAATAGAGGTGATAGAGTAGGAGAATGGTTAGTTTTATTTTTTTTGAGTTTCATTGAGAATGATAATCAACAAAAGAGATAGGGACTTATGTTAAAATATGAATCGCTCTTTATAAGGAATAGGGAGGGATATTATTTTTAACATGTAGTGAGAATGATAATCAATAATATCTATATTACATAAATAAATTACAAGTAAATAATGATAGAGGATTATTATTTTTTTCTTATAAAATGAGAATAATTATCATTTTCAAAAAGTATGGATGATGGATAAACAAGGAGGAAGTAAGCCAAATGAGAAAGATTTCTGTATTACCCGCTTTTATTATAACGTTCGTATGTATGCTAGCTTTTCTTGTCATGCCATATGGGAAAGTTTCAGCACAACTAGCTGACGGTACGTATGATATTAACTATGTCATTCAAAAAGCGGAAAATGATTCAGCTTCAATGGCAAATGATTATTTTGAGAAACCAGCTAAGCTAGTTGTGAAAAATGGCGAAATGAGAGTGCAAATTCCGATGAATCATAGTGCTTGGATTACAGAATTTAAAGCACCTGAGAACGGGAACTTTGTTGATGCAAAAGTTGTTAGTAAAGATGAATCTGCTGATAAAAGAACTGTAGAGTTTAAAATAGATGATTTATCTAAACCGGCAGCTGCAAAAATTCACGTTGTTGTACCAAACGTAAATTATGACCATAACTACACAATCCGCTTTGCGTTTGATGCAAATGTAAAAGCGGTAGGTGGAGAAAATAAAGAAACTACTGTAACAAAGCAGAATGATCAAACAAAAACAGATACACAAGTAAAAGAAGAAGTGAAGAAAGAAG
>NZ_JAKUFT010000119.1:0-8562 GCF_022663605.1 Bacillus cereus group sp. BfR-BA-01379 | reverse complement strand
TTGTCTAGCATCTAAAAATAAAAATTGACGTTTCACGTTGTTTGTTTCGTTCAGTTTTCAAAGAACTACTTGGTCGCTCATTTGCGACTTCCTTATGTTAACATCTTCGTTAGTTAATGTCAACTAAGTTTTTTATTTTTGTTTGTCGCTTTCGACGTTAATGTCATCGGCGACTTGTTCTATATTACACCTCTATACTCTAATCGTCAATACCTTTTATCCTTTTTATTTTATAAATTATAAAGGGGCTTAAACCTTCTTCGTTTATAACCTCGTACCTAGAGATTTATAAACTGCTGCAGTCACTTTCATAACTGACACTTTATACTCTCTTACTTACCTCTTACACCTTTCTAAAGAATGAATATCAAACCAAGCAAATATATATTAAAAGTAGCACTTTTTATTTCGAGTACATTCCTGCTGCAGTCACAATTATCTCCTACCACTTCTCTCTAGAAATTATAAATACACCACACATTTACTAAAATCTAATTAACTTAGGAGGCGTTATGAAATGCATGTTAATAAGAAGATCATTTATGTATCCCATGATGCCCATTTCCACGGAGCACAGCTGCTTTCTTTACATACCATTAAAGCTCTTAAAGAAAACTTTCATTACTCCGTCGCAATTATTTCGATTGGAACAGGTATTTTAATCCACGATTTTCAAAAGTATGGTCCTGTTTATTGTCTAGAGAAAGACTACCCAACGGAAGGAAATGTCGAATTATTAATAAAGAAGTTAGCATCACAAGGCTATACCATCGCGATATGTAGTACCGTCATAAGTGGTGATATAGTTGCATTACTAGCTAAACACAATATAAAAGTTATTTCATTAATACATGAATTGCCGCATTTAATACAACAGTACTCTGCCGAAGAAAAAGCGAGAAATATTGCCGAGTCTGCTTACAAAATAGTCTTTCCTTCACAATACGTATATGAAAAATTCCGTACAATCACCCAATTAGATCATAAGAAGTGCCATATCCTCCCTCAAGGTTTATTTAACCATAATCCTTATAAGAACAATATTGCAAAAGCTAGAAACGAATTACGAAAAAAACACAACCTGCCTCTAGATAGTAAAATCATTTTGGGAGTAGGTTTCGCTGATCATCGAAAAGGGATAGATTTATTCTCACTTATTGCTTACTCAGTAAGAAAGGTTCATAGGAATATTCATTTTATCTGGGTCGGGAGAACAGACGTTCACTTCTTAAACACGCTATCCCCAAGATATACAGCACATTTCACATTAGTGGATCCTACTCCAGATATCGGTTTATATAACGCCGGGGCTGATTTATATTTATTAACTTCAAGAGAAGATCCTTTTCCCAACGTTGTTTTAGAAGCATTAGATACAAAAGTCCCTGTTATAGGGTTTAAAAACGCTGGAGGTTTTGAAGATGTTGTTACGGAACAAACTGGCGCATTAGTAGACTATTTAAACTTACCGATGATGCTGGAAAGAATCTATGAATTTCTTGGAGATGAAGATTTACGATTACAAAAAGGTAGCTTTGGCCAAGAACTTATTGAAAAAGATTTCAACTTTCTTCCTTACATTTATAAATTGTTAAACCTGCTTGAGCATAATTATAAAAAAATAAGCGTCATTGTACCAAACTATAATTACGAAAAATACTTACCTGACCGGGTTAAATCCATATTCAACCAAACCTATCCCCTTTACGAACTAATTTTCCTAGACGATGCCTCTACTGACAATAGTGTATCTACATTTGAAAAGCTGCTCTCAAACGAAAATAAGCCCCACCTAAAAGTTAAGCAAATTATTAATGATAAAAACTCTGGTTCTGTATTTAAACAATGGATAAAAGGCGTCTCTGCAGCAACTGGTGATTACATTTGGATTGCAGAGGCTGATGACTTATGTGATCAGACATTTTTAGAAGAAGTGATACAAGGGTTTCATATAAATAATGATGTTACCTTAGGCTACACACAATCAAAACAAATAGATGAACAAGGAAATATCCTGGCCAATCATTATTTGGACTACACAAATGATATTGATAAAGTAAAATGGCAGCGTCCTTATTTCCGAAAAGGGATAGATGAAATACGAGATACGTTACTGATCAAAAACACGATACCTAATGTCTCAAGTGTAGTTTTTAAAAACATAGACATGAAAACAACAGCAAAACAATTAGAAAAGTTCAAAGTAGCTGGTGATTGGTTTTTCTATGTTTCTATCCTTAAAGAGGGGGACATTTATTTCAATCCAAAGCCGCTAAACTATCATAGACGACATACAAATAGCGTAACGAGAACAGAAGGTTCATATTCCCATTACAGTGAAGTTGTACAAATGCAGAATTTCATTAAAGAAACCTTTACTATCGACGACATTTCAAAAAAGAAAATGTACACATATAGAAAATACCTTAAAGCATATTTGAAGATTTAATTATATATTTTCCTGACCATTAGTATCTCTTGTAAGATTTTACTATCATTTAAGGGGGTTACTCATTGAAAGAATTTATAGAGGCAAATAAAGATTTGATTTCTCAAATGGCACACAACTACAATGTAAATGCAAGTATCCATCCAGAGGATCATATCTTTCAATTCCTTGTCACGAATCCAGTCTTTCCGTCTAAAAAAGAAGCGATAGATTATTATTTTAAAGATGGAAGAAAATCAGCAGAAACACTCTTAGATTTAATTACTTCCTTTCATCCTCCTGTAAACACTCCAATTCAATTATTAGAATTCGCATCCGGGTATGGATGCGTAACACGTCATTTATTAAACTTACAAACGAAATTAAGTATAACTACCTGTGATATACATGAAGAGGCTATTACTTTTATTGAAAACACATTAAATACTTCTTCTATCTTATCTCACCCTGAACCTGAACAAGTAAAATTGGCCTCGTCTACGTATGATATCGTCTTTTGTCTATCCTTTTTTTCTCATATGCCTGATACAACTTGGTTTCGTTGGCTTCAAACATTGTATAATACTGTTTCCCCTGGAGGATTATTCATTTTCACAACTCATGGATATCAAAGTAAAAAGTACTTCGGCTTTCCCGATTTAAATGAACAGGGTTATTGGTTTCTCCCCTCTAGTGAACAACTGGATTTAGATGTTCATCAATACGGGCAAACGATCGTTAGCCCCTCTTACGTATGTGACAAAATTAAATTATTACCTTATAACCCTATCATCAAAAAATACACTGAAGGTTTTTGGTGGGAACATCAGGATCTTTGGGTAATAAAAAAAGAAATAAAATAATAAACCACGCTCTACTTATACAGAAGTAGGGCATGGTTTATTATTTTTTACTATATAAAAACTCTTCAATCCATAGCTTATTTAATCTAATTCCACTTTTGAAATCTATTTTCGGTTCCCAATTACATTCTCGTCTTACTCTATCTATATTTAAAATGATTTTTCGAACATTTTCTTGCCTTTGTTTATAGCAGATAAAGTCCACTTTTCGTTCCGTTAATTTCTCCAATTCTACTATAATTCGTTTTAAAGAGAGACCCTTGCCGCTCCCTATGTTATACACACAAGATTTCAAACGATTTAATTGTGATAGTTGTATAGTGATTTCAACTAAATCATCGATATAAATATAATCTCGAATAATCTCTTGTGGATTCCCATATATATTAATCTTTTCATTACTGAGATGCTGATACAAAAAACAATTTATCGCCCCAACTTTCTTTAAAGGATTTTGATATTTTCCATATGGATTAGAATATCTACATACAACATAATCCATTCCATATTTTTTCTTATAAAAGTACAAATAATTTTCAAGCGACACTTTTGTTATTCCATAAGGAGAAAGTGGTTTTAACGGATGTTCCTCATCAATAGGTAAATATTCAGGTTCACCGTAAACCGTGCCTCCAGAAGATGCTAATACAATTTTTTTAATAGGGAAATTTTTAACGCTTTCCATGAAGTTAAGAAAAAAAAAGCTACTGTTTATATCTCCAAAAACATCTTCAATTGAAGTTGCTACATTAGACGTTGCAGCTAAATAAATAATAATATCCACGTTCACTAAAGCTTTATAAATATCATCAACATTTGCTAAATCACCTTTAATAAACTCAACCTCACTTATAATATTTTGAGGGAAATTATTTATATGTCTGGAAAATACTTTTACATTTTGACCTTGTTTTAATAAACCGAACGCGAGGTTAATACCAATGAAACTATTTCCACCTACTATTAAATAATTATTCTTCCTCATAGTATCCTCTCTAGTAATAAGATTTTTGCTTATCACACCTAGAAATACAAATAAATGAACTTATTCACTTCTATTATTTATTCTCTTATAATTGTATGCCCCTAATAAATTTTCATTATCTTTATTTTATATTTTCCTTTTAGGATTACTACCTTATATAAGCTAACCGAAAAAAACACTCATAATATTTACTCATCCCTATGAATATATTGGATTAGTAAAAGCTTTCCCTCTCTATAAATAAAACTTTCAAAAAGGAGCACTACATTTATGAAGAATGTAAATCAAGAACTTTTAAATCAGGTAATCCTACATAAAGATCGAATTCCACATTTCCATAAAGACTTTCCCCTTATACTATTCTGGAGCCATAGAAGCGGATGCACTACTTTAGCTAATTGGTTCTTTTTTCAAATTGGATTGTTTAATGAAGCAAAGAAATACCATGACTTTATTCATTACTATGAGTTCTGGGTATATAAAAACAATATAAATTACATACCAGAGTTACAAAATAGTCTTCTAGCATCAAATAAAGATGTTTGTAAACTTGTACGGAATCCCTATACAAGGGCTGTCAGCTCATTTTTATTACTTGCTGACAATCCATATGCTAGCCCTCAATGGGAAAGTATCCGCCATTATTTATATAATGACAAATATAGTAACCGAGGAATATCATTTAAACAATTTTTATATTACGTTCGAGCATTCGGTTCCAATTCCCTAGCAATGGACATACATTTTAGCCAACAATACGTTCCAGGTGAAGAAAAATTCATCCAATACTATATTCCTTTAGAAGATTTTAATACTCAAATCACCAAACTAGAACATACGTACGATTTGATTAAATCCAATTTAGCGCTACTTGCAAATTCAGATCATCATCGCGCTCATAAAATGCTTTATACAGGAAGCTATGCAGAGCTCAGCATTACGGATGCCGCCTTCCCTCGCTTTCCAACATATGAAAGTTTTTATGATGAAGAGACCATGGCGTTAGTTACAGAAATATATGCACAAGACTTTGAAATGTATCCGTACACAAAAGGGATATTTTAAATCGATACATTCTTCAATGAATAAAAGCAAATGTATCGCATAGCATAAAGTGAAACTTTAATTAGCGCGGGTTTCTCCACCGCTAATTATTCCCTTCTCCCAATTGATTCCCTAAATTTCACCCACTCTCTTTGAGTTCACTGATTGTTGACGCATGTGTCATATGCATTTTTTTACACAGGAGTGATGTCATGTGGAAGGTAATTTGAAGCACAATAATGGATATTGCGTTATTTGTGAGAAAAAAGCTACATTTATAGAGCATAATGATTGGCTCAGAGATCATTACTTATGTTCTACATGCCACTCTATACCAAGGCAGCGAGCTCTAATCCATGTTTTAAATACATTTTTTCCAAAATGGGGTTCCTATCATATCCACGAATCCTCTCCTGGAGGGATTACAACTCAACTACTAATAAAAAACTGCAAAAACTATACATACTCTCAATACTTTAAAAACTATCCTCTTGGCCAATACTTTCAAGGAATTAGATGCGAGAACTTAGAAGACATGACTTTTCAAAATGAATCTTTTGATTTATTCATTACTCAAGATGTCTTTGAACATGTAATGGAACCAAACAAAGCCTTTAAAGAAATAGAGCGTGTATTAAAGCCTGGCGGCGCTCATGTATTTACTGTCCCTTGGTATCACACACTCCCAAGGACTTTGCAAAGAGCAAGAATCAATAAAGAAGGAATTGAGTATATGGAAGAGCCGATTTATCATGGTAATCCTATTGATGAGAATGGGTCTTTAGTAACATTTGATTGGGGTCAAGATATGATTGAATATATTTATAAACATGCAAATATGTATACCATTGTTTATTTACAAAAGGATAGATCACTTGGGTTAGATGCTGAATTTTTACATGTTTTTGTTAGTAAAAAAACATGTAAGTAGCTGTTAATCACTACATCATTCGGGGGTTTAACAAATGAATAACTTTAAGTTAGGAAGTGAATTTGATAACCTTGTTAGTCCACTATCTGATATTGAACTTCTAAATCTATTTATACAAAGTTGCTCCCAAACAAAGATAAATGGCATCCCAGTACCTATGTTCCCCCCTGAAGAAATTCAACAACAGTTTGTAGGTGCTTCCTATGAACATGCTCTTTATGAAGCATATTTGTTTTATAGCCTTGTAAAAACATATGCCCATAATTTAGGCGTTCCCTTGAATAAAGAACGGAAAATTTTAGACTTCGGTTGCGGATGGGGAAGAATCATACGCTTCTTTTTCAAAGATGTTCGCCATAAAAATTTATTTGGTATTGATGTAGACCCTGTAATGATTAACCTTTGTAATGAAACGTTAGGAAGAGGCAGATATAAACTAGCTCCCCCACAACCTCCTGTAGAATTTATTAATGATAATTCATTAGACATCATATTCGCTTATTCTGTATTCTCACATTTATCCGAAGAAACTGCAGAAAATTGGATAAAGGAATTTTCAAGAGTTCTTCGTCCAGGTGGAATCTTCATCGCCACAACACAAGCACGCTATTTTCTCGATTTCTGTCAACAATTTAAGGAACACCCTGAATTAATTCAAACGGGATGGCATAAAACTTTATCTCAAGCTTTTCCAGATATAAATCGTGCCATCTCGGATTATGAAAGCGGAAATTTTGTCCACAGCCCTACGGGAGCTGGAGATGTTAGAAATAGTAGCTTCTACGGGGAAACCGTTATACCTAGAACTTATATTGAAAATCACTATGAGAAGTATTTAAAGCTACGGGACTTTTTTGATGATGTAAACCGATTACCCCAAGCCCTATTTGTTCTCCAAAAAGATTAATCCTTTTCATTCATGATGATGCGCGTAATTTCATAATGAAAATCATTTTTTATCTCATCTATATCGAGCAAACTGTAAAAATGAATTCATTATGGAGCATACACAAACAGTAAGTAAATAACATATCTCGCGCTTTAAACTAGATCCAAAAAACCAAAAGTAACTTCCCACCACTTGAACTACGAAGAACATAAGGGGGATATATCTTGAAAATAATCGCTTTTTACTTACCACAGTTTCATCAAATAAAAGAAAATGACCGATGGTGGGGAAAAGGTTTTACTGAATGGACAAATACGAAAAGTGCACGACCTTTATTTTCAGGACATTATCAACCTAGAGAACCTTATCAAGATTTTTATTACGACTTAACCACCCCATCCGTAAGAAAGTGGCAAGCAGAAATCGCCAAAGCACACGGCATATATGGTTTTTGTTATTACCATTACTGGTTTAAAGGAAAAAGGCTATTGGAGACACCATTTAATGAGGTACTTCAGATGAAGGAACCAGATTTTCCATTTTGCCTTTCTTGGGCAAATGAACCGTGGACAAAAACTTGGGATGGTCTTGATAGTCACATATTAATGCCTCAAGATTACGGAGAATCATCAGATTGGAAAGAACACTTTGAGTATTTATTGCAAGCTTTCCAAGATGAGAGGTATATCCGTATAGATGATAAACCACTATTTATTATTTATCGTCCTGGGCACATCCCTGATTGTGAGCAAATGCTAAATTACTGGGATACACTCGCACAAGAACATGGTTTGAAAGGTATATACTTTGTAGAAACATTAAACAGCTTTCCACTTCCTAATATAAATGGATTCGATGCTAGCATTCAATTCGAGCCTTTTTATACAATTGCTCATGATAGCTCTTCAGACATCAATAAGATAATATATGAATCTGGTAAACAAATAAACGCTTGGGATTATGATAAAGTGTGGATGTATATACTAAAGCGATCTCCTCCAAAGAAAAAAACATTTCCCGGTGCCTTTGTTGACTGGGACAACACAGCACGCCGCAAAGACTTAAATAGCAGCATCTTTGTAGGCTCTACCCCTGAGAAGTTCACAATATATTTAAGCAAACAAATTCACCGTACGTTCTCCCTTTATGATAGCGAGTTTTTATTTATTAATGCGTGGAATGAGTGGGCAGAAGGTACTTACTTAGAACCAGATAAAAAGCATGGATTTGCCTATTTAGAAGGAGTTAAACAAGCAATTAACAGAGGTATGAAAGCATACAAAAAAGACGAGTCATATTGACTCGTCTTACAGTTGCTTGGCGACGTCCTACTCTCACAGGGACAAGGTCCCAACTACCATCGGCGCTAGAGAGCTTAACTTCCGTGTTCGGTATGGGAACGGGTGTGACCTCTCTGCCATC
>NZ_JAKUFT010000118.1:0-8597 GCF_022663605.1 Bacillus cereus group sp. BfR-BA-01379 | reverse complement strand
TGTAATGATTCCGATGTATTTCTATGTAATTTTATATTGTCATACATTATTAGATAAACGAAGTAATAAAGATAGTTAAAAGATTTCCTGGTTAAAAGGGAATCTTTTTTTGTTAGGTATTTATAAGTTCTAAACATCTTTATTATATAAGCGTTTAATAAGGAGAATTTTATGAGGAAAATAAAAATTTTGAACGTATTTCCTGCATGTGAATATGGTGGGACAGAAAAAGTTATTGAACAAACAGCAGGATATTTAATAGGTACTGAAAAGTTTGAGGTTGGATTATGTACAGTTGAAGGAAGTAAATTAGAGGAATTTCAAAATATGGGGGTTAGTACTTATATCCTTAAAGAATTTGGTGATAAGTATAGAATTAAACGTACGATAAATGCTGTATACGAAAGTATCAGAGATTTTGACCCAGATGTTATACATACACATTCATTGTATAGTCTTTTAGTGGTGAAAATTTTACAAAAAATAAAAAAAAATAAAATACCTGTAGTTCATACAGGACATGGTGGACCTAGAAAAAATTATGATTTGTATGCAAGTTATTTAGCAAAACTTGCAAATAAATACATTGTTATTTCGAAAAAATCTTATAGTGAATTAAGCAAAAAAAACTCTAACATTGTTTTAATAGAAAATGGAATCGATTTGGTTTCAGAAGAAGAGGTTTTTGAAAAGATAGATAATTCCGAGGGAAAAGATATCTTAAATATGTGTTATATTGGCCGGCTAGCTAAGCAGAAAGGTTTAATAGAATTAATTGATGCGTTGCATTTATTAAAACAAAATAATATTAAATTTAAAATAAAAATCATTGGTAGTGGTGAATTAAGAAATGAAATTGAACAAAGAGTTAATCAATATCAATTAGATAGCAATGTTGATTTCATTCCAGCTAATAAAGCACCATGGAAAAAGGTTAATGATATCCCTATTGTTTTGATGCCTTCTATTTGGGAACCAGGTGGAATTGTGGCTATGGAAGCAATATCTAGAAATCATACCTTGATAGCCACGATGGTTGGTGGACTTAAAGAGCTAGTAGTAGACGCGAAAAATGGATATTTGGTTCCTCCAGGTAATAGTGAAGAAATTGCAAAAGTTTTAATGGGAATTTATAGTGGGGAGAAACAGTATTTAAATATTAATATGGAAGAAAGGAAAAAGTATCTTTTTGCTAATAGAACAGGAAAAAAAATAGAAGGTTTATATTTGGATTTATTAAAGGATAAAGGTGGGATAAAGTGAGAGTTCTTCATATTGGAGAGTATGTTAAGGGTGGAGTAGCTACATATGTTAACAACGTACTTAATACTCAAAAAGAAAATGGAGCAATTGAAAATGTATATTTAGCTCTTAGTGATTATAATTCAGAACAAGAATTTAATATTATTAATGAGAATGTATATAGATATAAATATAAACGTGGTATTCCAGGTATTTTTTTTGGAACACTAAAAATCAGGGGGATTATAAAGGAGATAAATCCAGATATTATCCACCTTCACAGCACTTTTGCTGGCTTAATGGTTAGGTTGCTTTATATATGTAAAAGAAAGAAAGTGAAAATTGTATATTGTCCCCATGGATGGGCCTTTATTATGGATATTAGTAATGCTAAGAAAAAGTTATTTGCGATGATAGAAAAGTTTTTATCCTTAAAAACGGATAAGATAATTAATATATCTGATTATGAATATGAAGAAGCGAAAAAATTTGGTTTAAATGCAAAAAAAATGACAACGATAAAGAGTGGGATAGATTTACATGCTAGTGAATGTAAGGAAAACGATCTCTCTTTAGATAAAGAATTAATAAATCTCTTGTATATTGGTAGATTTGATCGAGCAAAGGGAATAGATATTATATTCGATTTAATGAAGAATCATGACTTGCCCAATATTAAACTATATACTATAGGTGATAGTGTTTTGGCTGATAATGAAATAAATATTCCTCGAAATGTTGTTAGTTTAGGCTGGATAGATAACAGTAATATTGACTCTTATATAAAGAAGTTCGATGCTGTCATTATGCCGTCAAGATGGGAAGGTTTCGGATTAGTAGCATTAGAAGGAATGAAAAATGGTAAAGCAATTATTTGTAGTAATAAAGCAGCACTTCCCGAATTAGTACAAGATGGGGTAAATGGTTATCATATAGATATAGAGTCTGAAGAAGATATGGTTAAGGTGCTCAACTCATTAGATAAAGATGTTTTGGAAGAGATGGGTAGAAATGGGTATAATATTCTTCGTGAAAATTTCACTAGTCAGATGATGAATGAACAAATTATCAACTTATATACTAATTTAATATCAAAGAAGAAATAGGGGAAATATTAGGTTGAAAACTAAAAATTTAAGTAGAATTACGCTAATAGTGATGATTGTAACTTTATGTGGTAAGGCATTAGGCTTTTTTCGGGAGGTTTTAATTGGGAAGTATTTTGGTGCCAGCTATAAGGCGGATGCCTTATTTACAGCGCTATCTATACCTACAATTATTTTTTCCAGTATAGCCTTTGCTTGTGGTACAGCGTTTATACCAGTGTATTCGAAAATTCGGCAGAATAAAGGTGATAGTGAAGGAAATAAATTTACTAATAATCTTTTAAATTTAGTATGTTGCATTAGCTTAATTATTACATTTATATGTTTAATTTTTTCTAAAGAAATAGTTAGTATTTTTTCAATTGGATTTGATAAGAGAACTTTTGATTTAGCAAATGAATTAACTAAGATTATAGCTCCTACTATATTGTTTGTAGGCATAGCAAATATTATGACTAGCTATCTTCAAGCTAATGAACGTTATTTTATTCCAAATATAGTATTAATACCACAGAATCTAGTTATTATTTTTGCTGTTTTATATAGTGCTAGTTTAGATGTACAAGGTGTAGTGTGGGCCTATGTCGCTGGAGCCATTTTACAGGTTATAATGCTATTGGTTGCCATGAAAAAATCGGGATACTCATATAATCTGCATTTTGATATGAGAGAAGAAAATATGAGTGCATTGTATAAATTGTTCACTCCAATTTTAATTAGTACATCTGTTCAACAGTTAAGTACAATGGTAGATAGATCTTTAGCTTCTACTCTAGAAAAGGGGAGCGTCGCGGTTTTCAATTATGCAAGTACTTTAAATAATTTTGTGTTTGGAATAGTATCTATATCCATCGCAACAATAATTTATCCTATATTATCGAATGCTGTTGCAAAGAAAGATTATACAGTTTTTGGTAAGACATTAAAAACAGCACTTGAATTTGTGAATATTCTAATTATGCCACTAGTAACTATTTTATTAGTATTGAATTTCCAAATAGTAGAAGTAATCTTTGAACGAGGGGCATTTCAATCTAATACTACTAAGCTGACTGCAAGTGTTTTATGCTACTATTGTATAGGTATGTTATTTTTTGGATACAGGGATATATTGAATAGGGTCTTCTTTTCATTACATGACACAAAAACGCCCATGTATAATGGCATATTGACTGTTATTTTAAACATTATTAGTAGTGTTATATTGGTAAAATGGTATGGTTTAGTGGGGATTGCGTTAGCAACAAGTCTCTCGGCTATATTCACTACACTTTTATTAATTTATAGATTAAATCAGACTGAATATAAGTTTCCAATAAGGCATTTTGGAGTGAATTTTATAAAGTGCTTTATATCCTGTGTTGTAATGGCAATGGTATTATATGTTTCATATGAATGTATTGCGGAGTTTAATTACAGCAATCATTTTATTATAAGGTGTTTTAATTTAGTGTTAAGTCTGTTTGTTGGAGCTATTTCTTATATAGTTATGTTGTGGTTACTAAGGATAAATGTAATGAATGCTATAAAGGTAAAGAAAACGGAGTCTTAATTAAATTACTTATAAATAGAAAAAGAGGTAAAGGAATGAAAAGAAAAGTATTATTTTGGTTTTTGGGGATTTTAAGTTTTGTAATTCTTGCAGGAGGAGGATATATATATTATGTATATTCTTCAGTATCAGATACATTAGGGGCTGTCCATAAGCCATTAGATAGAAATAAGTCAGAGAAACGCGCTAATCAAGTAGATATTAGTGATCAAAAACCTATATCCATTTTAATGATGGGAGTTGATGAAAGAGGGGAGGATAAAGGAAGATCAGATTCATTATTGCTATTTACCTTAAATCCACAGAAGAAATCAATGAAAATTCTTAGCATACCACGTGATTCGTATACAGAAATTGTGGGAAAAGGTAAAAAAGATAAAATTAATCATGCATATGCATTTGGTGGAATTAATATGGCAGTAAAAACTGTTGAGAATTTTTTAGACGTACCGGTCGATCATTATATTGAAGTGAATATGGAAGGATTTAGAGACATCGTTGATGCAGTAGGTGGTATTGATGTTAATAATGACATGGACTTTAACTATGGTGGTTTACACTTTGCGAAAGGTCCTATCCACTTGACTGGAGAGACAGCTCTATTGTTTTCACGAATGCGTTATGAAGATACTCGCGGAGACTTCGGCCGTCAAATGCGCCAACGTCAAGTCATCCAAGCTGTAATTAAAAAGGGTGCAAGTGTATCCTCTTTAGCGAGTTACGGTGATGTATTAAAAGCAATTGAGAAAAACGTTAAAACAAGTTTAACGCAAGATCAAATGTTTGATATTCAAAAGAACTATAAAGATTGCTTACAGAACAGTGAAGAAATCCAAATCCCAGGTGACGGCCACAAAGCTGCTGATGGTATTTGGTACTACTACGTTCCAGATGCAGCGAAACAAGATATTACGAATAAATTAAGAGCGCATCTTGAAGTGACTAAGTAATATGTAATAACCCAACTCCTTTGGTAGGAGTTGGGTTTATTTTTGCATGGATTTATATTAATATTATATATTGTGAGATTAATAGATGAGGTGAATCGATGAATAAGAAAGCAGTACTTGTCCTAGTTATTTTTGTATTGTTTGTAGCTTCTGTTGTGAGCGGTAAATTATACTGGAATAAGAAAGTTGCGCGTGCAACGGGACAGACGAGTGAAGTAACGAAAACGAATTCTGAAGTGAAAGATAGCGGAGCAAAGAAAACAGAGAAAAAACAAGATGCGAATTCATCTTTTAATGAAGCATATGCGAAAAATCTACCAGATGAAGTGAAAGAGAAGTTAAAGAAAGCTGCTGAGGATAAAAAGGCAGTAAATCTTGTTATTGTTGGTGATGAAGCTTCTTCATCTGAAAAAGATGCTTGGGCAGCTAAGTTAACGGCTAATTTAGAAACTGCTTACGGTAAAGGGTTATGGAATGTGACAGTAAAGGAATATAAAGGTGAAAGCACAGAAGAGTTAATCGCAAATAAGCGTGATAAAGAGATTGCGAAAGATAATCCAGATGTGATTTTATTCGAACCACCATTTATTACTGACAATGGTAAAACTGGTAATGGAAACTCTGTTGCGAGTACACAGAAATTTGTACAAGCACTTTCTACTAGTGCAAAGGGTGCTACGATTATGATTCAACCACCAAACCCAGTGTATGGTGCGAAGAATTATCCGAAGGCGATTGAGGCGTTAAAGCAATTTGCGACGCAAGATGGTTATACATATGTGGATCATTGGGGAGCGTGGCCTGATGCAGCAACGAAGGCTATCCTACCATATTTAACAGAAGAATTCGGTTTCCCAAGTGCTAAAGGGCATGAAGTTTGGGCACAATATGTAACGGATTATTTCGTTGCTAAGTAATAAAGGTACACAAAAGGTATACGAGCAATCGTATACCTTTTATAATAAGTAAGTGAATAAGAAATCCTAATATATGTAGGAGGAAGACAATGAACTCAATTCTAATCTGCGGCGGAGCTGGTTATATCGGTTCTCACGCTGTGAAAAAATTAGTAGACGAAGGTTTATCTGTAGTAGTAGTAGATAATTTACAAACTGGTCATGAGGATGCAATTACGGAAGGTGCGAAGTTTTATAATGGCGACCTTCGTGATAAAGCATTTTTAAGAGATGTTTTTACACAAGAAAATATTGAGGCGGTTATGCATTTTGCAGCTGATTCTTTAGTTGGAGTTAGTATGGAGAAGCCTCTGCAATATTATAATAACAATGTGTACGGTGCACTTTGCTTATTAGAGGTAATGGATGAGTTTAAGGTGGATAAGTTTATTTTCTCTTCTACTGCGGCGACGTATGGTGAGGTAGATGTGGACCTTATTACTGAGGAAACGATGACAAATCCAACGAATACGTATGGAGAAACGAAGTTAGCAATCGAGAAGATGCTTCATTGGTATAGCCAAGCTTCTAATTTACGTTATAAGATTTTCAGATACTTTAACGTAGCTGGTGCAACTCCAAATGGTATTATTGGGGAAGATCACCGTCCAGAGACGCATTTAATTCCTCTTGTATTACAAGTGGCGTTAGGTCAACGTGAGAAGATTATGATGTTTGGTGATGACTATAATACACCAGATGGTACTTGTATCCGTGATTATATTCATGTTGAAGATTTAGTGGCAGCTCACTTCTTAGGACTTAAAGACCTACAGAACGGTGGAGAAAGTGATTTCTATAACTTAGGAAATGGTAATGGCTTCAGTGTTAAAGAAATCGTTGATGCAGTTCGTGAAGTTACAAATCATGAAATTCCTGCTGAGGTAGCACCGCGTCGTGCGGGAGATCCAGCACGTTTAGTTGCTTCTTCTCAGAAAGCGAAAGAGAAGTTAGGTTGGGATCCTCAGTATGTAAATGTGAAAACAATCATTGAGCATGCTTGGAATTGGCATCAGAAGCAACCTAATGGGTATGATAAATAAAATATAATAAGTGAAAGAGAGGGTATTGTCGTTCAACATATGTTCGACAATACCCTCTCTTTTTTTATAAGATTTTTGCTATACTAAACTGTACTATAATTCCAGATGGAAGGAGGAGAATGATGAAAATACTTGTAGTTGATGATGAATCGAGTATTCGTAATTTGATTCGGATGCAGTTGGAGATGGAAGGGTATGAAGTGCTCACGGCGGCTGATGGAAGAGAAGCTTTAGAGAAATGGAATGATGGGCCGGATGTATTGATTTTGGATGTTATGCTTCCAGATACAGATGGGTATGAGTTGCTTCGTTTGTTCCGTGAGAAGAATAGGGATATTCCAGTACTGATGTTAACTGCGAAGAGTCAGATGAATGATAAATTGCTTGGTCTGCAGCTTGGTGCAGATGATTATGTGACGAAGCCGTTTAATTATGCAGAGCTTATTCTTCGGGTCAAGAATATGACGCGGCGTGTGAAGAAGACAGAGGTAACGGTAAGCCATGAAGTAATTGGGGCGGGGGAGATAAAGATCTGTCCTAAGGAAAGAAAAGTGCATGTTAGTGGACAAGAAATTCAGTTAACGTACCGAGAGTTTAATTTATGTCAGTTATTTGTTTCAAATCCGCAGCGTGTATTTATGAGAGATGAGTTACTTGAGAAAGTATGGGGATTTGAGTATATCGGAAATACGAGAGCGGTTGATATTATGGTGCAAAGACTGCGGAAGAAGCTAGGGAATAGCGGGGAATATATTAAGACAATTTATGGCGTCGGCTATAAACTGGATTGTTAAGTGGTGATGGTATGTCTTTAAAAAGGAATATGGTGTTTGGAATAGTGGGACTGTTAATCCCGATTTTTGTTCTTTTGTACGCAGTTGTTTATATTACATTAGAAAAGAATATGTATCATAACGCGGCAAATTCTTTAGAAAAGTTAAGTGTAGAAGCACAAATTTATACGATGAATTATTTAGAGAAGGAAGCAGAGGTCGAGACGCTCGGTCCTAATTCACTTTTAATTGCTTCGTATTTAGCGAAGCGTATGGATGTCCGTGTACAGATGATTGGGAAGAATGGAGATGTTGTTGCGGATACGCAAAAAGGAGCACTCCTTCATCGGAATATCGATATTGCGAGTTCTTTGAAGGGGAAGAAATCTTATGTTTTTGAAGAGGGAGACCCAGCTCCAATTCTATTGTTTTCAAGCCCAGTTTATTATGGAAACGATGTCATCGGAAGTGTTCGTTTTATAAATGAGTTAACGGGTGAGAAGGAAGTTTTAACAAATGTCGGTTGGACGTTTTTAATGACGTCTCTTTGTCTAGTAGCTGCGGGTATTTTCTTTGCAATTCGTTTGGCAAAGTCTCTGCATAAGCCAATTGATCAGTTAAGGCAAATGGCAAAGCGGCTTGCGAATGGTGATTATAAAAGCAAGATTGAGCTAAATGAATATGTGGAAATTGCTCAGCTTTCAGCATCTTTTAATGCGATGGCTGATGGAATTGAACTGCATATTAAGCAATTGAAAGAGGAGAAAGAGAAGCAGAAAGATTTCTTAGACCGTATTACGCATGAGCTAAAAACGCCGCTAACTGCGATTATTGGCTATGTGGATTTAATTCCGAAGTTGAAGGCGAAGGAAGATGTACAGGAGAGCCTGCGTTATGTAGCTGTAGAGAGTGAGCGTTTATTATCACTTGTAGAGGAATTGCTTAAGTCTTCAAAGTATGGGACGAGTACGTTTG